>CANPZN010000092.1 GCA_947588785.1 Candidatus Gastranaerophilales bacterium | reverse complement strand
TTTAATTCTTCTCCTATACCATCGACTTGAAGGGAATTTGTAGATGGAAATGACATTGCATGCCAAAATCTTGCAGGACAACCGGCAATACAACCTTCATTCAACATAATTTCTATACTAACATTGGGATATTGTTTTTTTATTAATTTAAGAAATTTAAAGTTTTTATTTACATCATGTGAGGGCACAATTTGTTTTATTTGAGGAAACAAGGTCATTATATTTTGTATTTGCTTTATACTTGTATATTCAGTTGATGTAGAAAGATATAATTCCATATCCGGATAATGTTTAGCTATATAATCCATTAATTGAATATTAACGACTCTAAGTTTTTTTATATCTAATTTACGAAACTTATTTATCAAATTATCCAATTTTTCAAGTTGTTTTAACAGATATGAACTTTCATACAATAGAGGACGAGGTGAATTAAGCAAATATATAAAATCAAACCCTTTTTCTTTTGTATACAGAATTATTTTTTCCCAATATTCAAAATTTGTTACTTTGGGATAAAATACTCTTAGTTGTTCAAAACCTGTTTTATCATTATCAAATACTGGTAAAGCAAAATATAAATTAGTAATTTGACTTTTTTCAATTTGTTTATTTACAAAGATCAATTTATCTATAAATTCTTCAGATAATGGCATTGGAACTGATATATTATTCATTTTTAACTCCAAGTACTATCTTAATTTTATTTATTTAAATTTAAAAGTAAATACCGGAAGATTTTATTTTAATTAATCTAGCGTTGCACTTTGTCGCCGACTGTCTTTAACTTTGATACATCGATTGGGAGGTTCTTATTTGTCCACTATGTCTACTGTGCATTTCTGCCATTTCGTTATTATTTTTTTATTCCTGAAATTTCACTGTCTTGAAATTTCTTTCTCTCACATTTAGAACCAACTAAATTTACTCAGACAATGTAAATAATACCTCTATTTGAATAAAATATCAATATATTAATACAATATAAAACAAATAGAGGTAATTTATTATTTATTTACAATACTGAATTATTTAACTTTCGGGCCACCCAGAGCAGAATATAAATCCATTACCCTTTCAGAATATTGATTGTCTTCCATTAGTCCTGCAAAAACTTCCGCAACATATTCTCTACCCATATGGAACTTATCACCTGTCATTGCGTAATAGCCGACTTCTTCTGCCAATTCCAAATCAAAGCCGTCATTTGCGAGATTTTTCCATATTGTACTTGGATGTTCTACATCCTTACCGCTATCTTCATGTAAAAAATGTCCTATTTCATGATACACAACGCTTTCAGGTGAATCCGTCGAATTATATTTTATTCCGATGTCAAAAAATAATGGTTTTGCCTCATTTTTTTTATACAATTCACTATTAAATATAATTGGGGTTTCCAGTCTGTTTGCATTCATTGAAAATGGTCTATAGCCCATAATATTTTTCGAGATTGGAATCATTAATGCAATTTCCTTAGGCATTTTAAAGCCTTTTTTATGCATTTTTTCATATGCATTTGTAATAATTTTTCCTGTTTTTAAATTATCAGAGAAATTTGCATTATAACCCATTTCTTTCATTTTTTGTTCAAGAGCGATTACTTCAGGATTTGTTGATTTTTTAGTTAACAATTCTTTAATCGGACCTGTAACTTTTGTACCTTCTGTAGTATAGAAAACATTATTGTTAATTCCATGAGATTCTGGTTTATCGGTTGAAACACCGTTTATTCGAGATTTCCTACCTGAACTCTGATCATTTATCGGTTTATCTCCTGATTCTTCCAATTTATCTATAATATCAGATGTCCAAATATTTTTTCCTTTCATTAATTCATCAAGTTCTTTATTTATTATTGCAATATTTTTTTCTGAATTTGCATATTCAAGAATACTTCTTATACCATCTTTACCGAATCTTTTTGAAGAAGATGTCTTTTTTAGAATATTGATGTTTTCCAATCTTTGTTCCAATTCTTTTTTTGATTCTTCTAAAGTTGGTTTGTGTAAATTTATACCTGCCTTTGCACTAATTGCATTTGCATTCAATATTTCAAAAGTGCAGTCGCTGACACTTACATCTTCTCTTTGTATATCATCATGATGATTTGTTGATTCTGTATTTTTTTTAAATGATTGATAATTAGTAAGAATTTTATTTATTTTCATAAAAAGCCTCCTTATATTTCAGTTAAAATAAATAATGTGATTCTAAAAATTTGTTCTTATCTGATAATAAATTTAATATATCTTATTCTTTTTTAATGTTAATCTTTTCTATTACATCTGTAATATTTTACTTTTAAATCTAGGATTTAATCTGTACATATATTTCAAGACTTTTGATATTTTTGTTTATTTAAAACACGTTTAAAAATTAAAATCACGTGGAATTTAATATTTTGTAGGGTATATAAAATTGATATATCTTTTCAATATTTTGTTACAAGCCCTTTTAATTATGAGGATATAAGTATGAGAAAATACAGATATAGTAATATTAATAATGTTTCTCCCCCCCCCCCAAGAATTTAAGTTCAAAAATTAAATTAATTCTTACTGCTTCTTTAATTTCCTGCTTAACATTTTCTGTTTTGCAGGTTAATGCTGAAGAAACAGATGAAAAAGGGAAATCTAAAGTTGTTTTACCTTCTGATCCTAAACCTCTTGATGAAGGTACTTTAGATTGGCTTAAACCTAAAAATCAAGATCTACCCTACAGCTCATATGAATTAACTGAAGTAAACAGTAATTCTAAAGATAATCCGAATGTAATAACTGAATATCTAAATAATGGGCAAACGTCTTTTGATGAAAAATATAATGCTAAATATTATGAAATTAAACTAAAGAAAACAGAATACGGATCTGCTCAAGAAGAAAAAAACTCATTACTTAAATCTGAACCTGATAAAGAAGAAGGAACAGAAACAAAATATTTCAAATGGGAAAAAGATGATAAGGGGAATTATCTATTTAAAGAATCCACAAATGGCGGAACACAAATAACTACCCATTATGATAAATCGTCAAATCAAAGATACAATTCTACTAATACTGTTAAACGCAGCGTTAGTACAATTGAAGTAAAAGGTGAAAATATCACTCACGATTTTATCAATTTAAAAGATGATAATTGTCAAGATAACGATTCAGATGGCGGTGCTATTCTCAATAGTTGGAATACAATCGGTGATGTAGTCGGTAATTTTATCGGTAATGGCAGAATTTCCAATACTCAACCGAAAAAGGAGGCACAAAAGGAAGAAGATAAACATCAAGTCTATGTATATGGTGGTGGTATTTTAAATGCTAATTATGCTCACATTGGAAAAGTTACGGGTGATTTCATCGGTAACTATGTTAAAAGTCAGTGGGACGCAGCAGGCGGTGCTATTTATAGTGGTAACAAAAGCAATATGAATGATATAGTCGGTAACTTCGTTGGTAATTATTCAATTTCTCAGCAATATCAATCTGAAGGCGGAGCTATCGCTAACTTCTTCGCTTCAATGAGTAACATAACAGGGGATTTTTTATTCAATTATACTTACTCTGAAAGCGGTCTAGCTGATGGCGGTGCTATTATGAATTATGGGAATGATGCTTCTATCGGTACTATTACAGGTGATTTTATCGGTAATCACGTTCATTCCCTTAATGGCTATGCTGATGGTGGGGCTATTAAAAATGACGGTGCTAATACTCAGGAGTCCTTAACAAATTCAATCGGAGATATTGTCGGTAATTTCATCGCTAACTATGCTCATGGTACACAAGGCAGTGACGGCGGAGCTATTTCTAATAATAACCAAGCTAAGATAGGTAATCTTACAGGTGATTTTATTGGCAATTATTCCTATGCTGATAACTCGAGCGGAAATGCATACGGCGGAGCTATCTACAATTATTACGGTTCTTCAATCGGTAACATCAAGGGTGATTTCTTAGGCAACCGAACTTATAGTGAACAAAATGTTGCTCACGGTGGAGCTATCGATAATTGTAACAGTACTATCGGGAATATCACAGGTAATTTCTGGGATAACTTCTCCGTTGGCGTTTCTGATGTCTTCGGTGGGGCTATATACAATTATAGAAATCAAAGTGTTGCAAAAAATGAACAAAATAATAATGGCGAGATTAAATCTGTAATCGGAAATATCACCGGTGATTTCATCGATAATCATGTTTATGCTACTAACACAACTAAAGCTAATTCTTCTTCATCTGCTAAAGCTTTCGGCGGTGCTATCTATAATAATGACGGTAACATCGGCAATATTGACGGTAATTTCTACTATAATTCCGCTATTAGTACTTCTGGTGAGGCTCGTGGCGGAGCTATAGCAAATGACGGTAAATTGGGGAATCTCCACGGAAATTTCTACTCTAATTCCGCTTCTAAATTTGGAGGGGCTATCTATAATGCCGGCTCTATCGGTGAGAATTCCAATAATCAAGAAGCACAAGCTATCGATTCTACTTCTAAAGATAATAACAAAGGTATTTTTAACTCCAGTTTCTATTACAACTACGCCGGTGAACATGGCGGTGCTATCTATACCTCATCTTCCCTTAAATTAACGGCTGAAAATAGTTTTATCTCTGAATTCGCCGGTAATAAGGCCGCTAATATCCTTGAAGCCATCTATGTCGATAATTCTCAAAATAAACAAAAAAACTCTGAAATTAGCAATGAAAATAACAATATTACTCTTACACTAAATGCTGTCTCTAACGGTAAATTTAATTTCTTTGACTCTATTAATGGTTCTGATAACTATAATCTACACATTACAGGCGATTCTTCAGGTGTAGTTAATCTCCTTAACAATGTATCTAATGCTAATATTCAACATGAAAATGTTACTACTAACGTTTTTGATACAAAGTTCCTTAACAACAATAACTCGCTTGACATGAAATCAGGTACTTTAAATCTTCATAACTTTGGCTTCTCTCAATTAAATTTCGATAATTTTTCTATCTCTGGCGGTACTATTAACATTGATTCAGCTGACGTTAATCTCGCCTACAAACAAATGGGTAAAATCATTGATTTAAATAAAGATGAAGATAAAACTGAAGTTAAAGCATTCTCTCTTTCTGACTCTGAATCAAAAGGGGGTACTATCAATGTTTTTGATTTAAATGTTTTTGCTGACAGCAGTTCTTTAACTACTACCGTTAATTTCGCTGATTTAACTTTTGCAGGTAATGTTAAATCTGACGTATGTGAAGCCTATGGTCCTATTTTTCATTACTCTGTTGAATATCTTTCAGGCACTTCAACCAATACTATTTCTTCTGAGGATTCTTCTCACGGCGGAGATTTCCTTTTCACCAGAATCGGATTTAACCCCGCAATTCTTGCAAGTGCTGTCGCTCAACTCACCGGCGGTTATGCTTCAATGGTTCAAACATACAATTATGCTTTTGAACACGCTGATACTTTTTCAGCACTTCCTTCATCAGTAAGGAATGCTATGCTTAATCAAAATAAATATGCAATAACAGAAGGAAATCTTTCGTTATATAATAATCATCTAAACAAAAATGCTCTTTGGTTCAGACCATATAATTCCTTTGAAAGCATTCCTCTTAAAAACGGCCCTAAAACCAGTACTATCTTATACGGTTCTTTTATCGGGGCAGACTCTGAATTATTTGATCTTAATAATGGATGGAAATCCGCTATCACTGGTTATATCGGATATAATGGCTCCAGCCAAAACTACAAAGGTAATCACACTTACCAAAATGGTATTGTAGGCGGTATAACAGATACTTTCTATAAAAATAATTTCTATACCGCTATTACAGCTTCCGTCGGTTCTTCTATAGGTGAATCTGACACTATGTTCGGCAATGAAGATTTTACTATGCTTATGGGCGGTGTAGCTTCTAAAACAGGTTATAATTTTGAGTTTAATAACGGAAGATTTGTTATTCAGCCCAATCTACTTCTTTCTTACACATTTATTAACACATTTGATTACACAAATGCAGCAAACGTAAGAATAAACGCAGAACCATTACACGCAATTCAAGTACATCCTTATATTAAATTTATTCAAAATACCGAATCAGGATGGCAGCCGTATTTGGCAGGAGGTTTTGTATATAATGTAATGGGGCAGACTCAAATCAGAGTTGCTGATTTATACGGTAATAACGTTCAACTCCCGGCTTTAAGTATTAAACCCTATGCAGAATACGGACTTGGGGTTCAAAAACTCTGGGACGATAAATACACGGGATTCTTACAAGCTATGGCAAGAAGTGGCGGAAGAAACGGTATCGCCCTTTCCTTCGGTTTTAGAATGCTTTTTGGTGATTTAGTTGATAACACTAAAGATAATTTTATTAATGTATCTGATAAACATTCTAATTGTTCTAATTGTTCTAATTCAGATTCTAAATCACAAAAATTAAATTCAGATCAACAATTTGTTACTTCACACTCTGAATCACAAAAACCAAGTTCTGATCAACAATCTGTTACTTCAAATTCTGAATCGCAAAAATCAAGTTCAGATCAACAAGTAAAAGGTATTAATAAATATTTACTTAAATTCTCTAATTTCTTTTGTTTACCTTCTAATCCTCATAATAATTAATAACCATTTTTCAATAAAAAAGAGGATAACTCCCCTCTTTTTTATTGTTTCTTTTTTTGTCTCTTTTTCCCATTTCTATCAACTTTATTAATTTAATCTGTTATAGCAACCTGCCGTTTGCTGTTTTGACTGCAGAGAATTTATTATTATTAAAGCCAAATTAATACTTAAACACAGCATATGAAAAGTTGTTTCATATTTATAATAGTAAGTAAGTTAGGTTATAACATAATCTACTTGCTTTTCACGCAATTTTCTCTGATAATTTATATGAAAGAACAACCAACACAACAAACATGAAACGAACAACAAAGAGGACAAGTGATTTAATAACAAATGTGCATTTTTATTATCAGCTGATGTAATAGGTAAAAAAATAAATATATAAGATATTAAAAATCCAAGCCAATATATGAAAAAAGCAAATATTTTAGAAGGTTTTTTTAAATCAAATTTTAAAGATTTTAAATTTATTTCTTTTTTTAAAATACAAACAATTAAAATAAAAAGACCGGTTAAGTTGGTAACAGGAAAAACCCTGCCAGCAGAAAACATAAAGAAAATATAATCAACAGTGTAATTGACGATTTTCTTTTTGTTACGATAGTTAGCCAATTTTTTACAGCTTAAAAACAAATATTTTAAATTGTAAGTTTGGCTAAATTCCAATATTTTTCTATTAAAATTATTCCCAATTTATTCTATGCCGATGTTTTTAATTGTGTTTTGTAGCTTCTATTTTTTGCTGTTGGGTTAAAACTTAACCTACTTATTTTTTTTTATTTTCCACATTTCGTTGCTAACAAATTATTAATGTAATCATTAGAATATATATCTTGTATACTGTGATATTTACTAATAATATATGTATTTTGGCACAATGTATCAGGATGTAATTCTGACTCCATCCGAATTATTTTTGTTGAATAATTATATATAAATTGCGGATAATACAATTTATATATTTCTATATTTTGTTTTTGGTTAAATTTTTCTAAATTATAAGATTGTTGTGAATTTTCTTGTTCTAAAACCGTATCAAAATTATAAAATATTTCTTTTAATTTTTCTAAATACTTATCAGTATTTTCATACGGAGTATAAATAAAAAAAGAATAAGCAAGTTCTACATAAAAAGTTATTCTGTTTGGAATATAAATTCGTGGTGTAGAGCGTGAATGCGTATTATATACAGATAAAAAATGATTTTTTGTTATATTTCT
>CANPZN010000091.1 GCA_947588785.1 Candidatus Gastranaerophilales bacterium | reverse complement strand
AACTGCCAGTCAACGTGTGTAGCGTAATCACCGGTTACAATAAATGAAAAAGCTAATATCCAATATAATAAAAATCCAAGCCAATATATGAAAAAAACAAATATTTTAAAAGGTTTTTCCAAATCCAATTTTAAAGATTTTAAATTTATTTCTTTCGTTAAAATACAAATAATGAAAATTATCAAACCTGTTATACAGGTAACAGGTAAAAAAGAATCCATAAGAAGATATAAAGGCATAAGAACCGTAATTGCAAATGGGATTGTAATAATAAAAATTACAAGTAAACTAGCAAGTAAAGCAGATATTATTGCAAAGATAATAAGAGGTAAATAAATCCAGCCCATAAAAACGGAATAAAGCCCTAAAGTTGTATCTAAAATAGTTTTTTCGTTAACTTTGTTAATATTTTCAGTTATTTCTTCACTATTCATCACATAATCCCAAACTTGTAACCGAGATTATTATACCATTTTTACCCCCCCCCAGGGCAAATTTAAGAATTTTATACGGTATTAAGTATCTGAATGTTTGTAAATCATAATTTAATCTTTTTTTGTATACGTGGCAAAAAAGAGAAAGGAGATTAGCCAATGTATACTAAAGAAGAAAAAGAAGTTATGAAAAATTTAGTACTTTGTATCAGAAATTTTAGAAATGAAAACAATCACTCTCAAAATGTTTTTTCTGAAAAAATAAATTATCAACGAGAACACATAGCAAAAGTTGAAACAGGAAGAAGAAATTTAACTCTCAAATATATAATAAGAACTTGTATCGCTTATAAAATATCAATAAAAGATTTGTTTAAAGATGTTTGAATTTTTTCAGGTGTAGCACTATAGTGCCAAGTATCTTGATTCTGAAATTTTGAAATTTGCAGTTTCTTTGGACTCATCATTTACTTCGCTCTCACTCATGTCAATCTGCCTCGCTATACGAAGTGAGAGGAGTGAGCTGGGTAGACTTTAGTCTACCTTTCTTTGGTTTTTATTCCCTTGATAAATTAAAAACGAAGTATCGCTTTGAAAACTTTATTTGTTTATTTAATTTATAATTTATTTTTTTTTAATAATAAAAAATAATGAATGGTAGACTAAAGTCTACCCTACTAACTGACTAAAAGAAGATTTGGTAATAATAATTGAGCAACTTTATGGTTTCAACACTAAAATAAATAAAAAAAGTAAATAAAAAAAATTAAAGTTCATAGCGGAGTATAGTAAAACTTCTTAGCGAAGGAATGGAAAAAGCCCCGTTTGTTTGAAGGCGTAAGCCTGAGTTACGGGGCTTAAGCTGAGCTTAGAAGTATTCTATACGAAGCTAAAGAACGTAATTTTTTATTATTTACAAAAAAATAAATAAAATAAAAAATAATGAATGGTAGACTAAAGTCTACCCTACTACTACTTTTAAAAACGCCACTTTAAAAATTTGCTCTCTTGAAATTGGTGCAGCGGCACATTTATAATTTGATTTAACCTATTTATATTTGTCTTGAAGCTAATCCAACTTAAACCGGCTCTATTGGCACCCTTTCGCAAATTTCGCTGTCTTGAAATTTGCTCTCTTGGGGCTTGTCATTCGCTCGCTACCGCTCTAGCTCATTTCAGCCCCTTCTCTACTCGGGTTCACTTCGTTTCACCCTTTCGCAAATTTCGCCACGTTTCTTGGCACGAAATTTTCTTGCACATCTTTTGTTAATAAAAAATTCAATATAACATTAAAATCAATGTCAGATTTAGAAGTCAATAAACAGCTTAAAAAAAGATTATCCGAGAAAATTTTTAGTAATATCTCCGGATTGATAATATATTTTACTTATTATATAATCTTTTAAAATTAAGTAGTATAAGGGAATTTATGAAAGGTCGATTATTTATAATTTCCGGATGTTCCGGTGTAGGTAAAGGTACTTTACTTAAGTTATTTCTTGAAAAAAATCCAAATATAAAGCTATCAATTTCAGCAACTACAAGAAAGCCCAGAGATGGCGAAATTGACGGTATAAATTATTTCTTCACATCTATTGATGATTTTAAATTGTCTGTTCAAAATAATGAATTTCTGGAATGGGCTGAATTTAGCGGCAATTATTATGGAACAAAAAAAAGTTTCGTTGAAAAAACTTTAAATAATGGAATTGATTTAATACTCGAAATCGAAGTAAAAGGGGCAAAACAAGTAAAAAATAAAATGCCAAATGCCGTCACAATATTTATAATGCCGCCTAATCTCGAAGTTCTTGAACAAAGATTAAGAGGCAGACATACGGAAGATGAAACCACTATTCAAAAAAGACTCCATGAAGCCTCAGGAGAAATTGAAGCCGGAAAATTATTTGATTATCAAGTTATTAATGACAATATTCAAACAGCACTTATTAATCTGCAAAATATCTTTAATTCCGAAAGGAACATTAATGTTTAGCGATAAAACCATTTTAATAGGTATAACTGGTGCTATTGCTGCATATAAAACTTGTGAGCTTATCAGGTTATTAAAAAAACATAATGCTAATGTAAAAATAGTAGTTACTCCTAATGCTCTTAATTTTGTAACAAAAACTACGCTTGAAACTTTAAGTCAAAATCCTATTAATATTGAACAATTTGATATCAAAAATTTCAAACCTGAACATATTGCTCTAACAGATGAATCTGATATATTCATAATTGCTCCAATTAGTGCAAATACTATTTCCAAAATCTCTCACGGAATATGTGATAATCTTTTAACATCAACCTTTTGTGCTTATAAAAAACCAATAATTATTGCTCCTTGTATGAATACAAATATGTGGGAAAATCCTGCCATTATTCAAAATTTAGAAGTTCTTAAAAACAGAGGTATAAAAATAATAGAGCCGGATTCAGGTTTTCTTGCCTGCGACACTCAAGGAAAAGGCAGGTTAGCTGATATTAATATAATTTTTGAATCAGCTAAAGAATTATTGTTGCCCAGTCAAATACTAAAAAATAAAAAATTAGTTATAACTGCCGGCGGAACAAAAGAAAATATTGATCCTGTACGATATATCGGAAATTACAGTTCCGGGAAAATGGGTATTGCCCTTGCTGATTCCGCATATAAACTTGGTGCTGATGTCGTTTTAATATCTACATTTGAAGTATCAAAACCTTATAAAGTTATTGTCACTTCTGACACAGAAAATATGTATAATTCCGTAAAAAATGAGTTTAAAAATGCAAATTCTCTCATTATGGCAGCAGCCGTTAGCGATTTTAAAGTTAAATATAAATCAGAACAAAAACTGAAAAAAAATGGTTCAACTATTACTCTTGAACTCATTGAAAATCCTGATATCCTCTTTGAAATGTCAAAAATAAAAACTAATAATCAAATAGTCGTAGGTTTTTGTGCAGAAAGTCAAAATCTCTTAGAAAATGCCAAAACAAAAATTTTAAAAAAAGGCTGCGATTACCTTTGTGCAAATGATATTTCAAACAAAGAAATAGGTTTTTCTTCCGATGAAAATGAAGTTTATATTATTAATAAAAATTTAGAAATTCAAAAAATTAATAAAGATAAAAAAACAATAGTAGCTATGAAAATATTAGAAAGAATATATGGCAGAAGTTAATCAAATAATCAAAAAAATTGAACAGTTTGCCCCCTTAGATACCATGCAAAAATGGGATAATTCAGGCTGGCAAATTAATCTTGGAATCAATGAAACAAATAAAGTATTATTAACATTGGATGTTACACCTGCAATTATTGATGAAGCCATAAATAAAAAATGTGATCTAATTCTATCTCATCATCCTGTTTTTTTTACACCGATTAAAGAAATAAATCAACAGTATATAATAAATGCAATAAAAAATAACATACAAATATATTCGGCACATACAAATCTTGATATAGCCCAAGGCGGAGTCAGTGAATATCTCGCCGAAAAATGCGGTTTTTCTGATCTCGATACCGCTTTTGAATTCATAAAATATAAACAATTTAATGAAGAAAAAAATTTTTCCAAACTTATTTCATTATTAAAAACAGTTTTTTGTTTACCTTCTATAAGAGTAGTAAACAGTAAAAGAAAAACATATAATTCAATTGCTTTCTGTTCCGGTTCAGGTGCTGAATTTATTCAAGATCTTGAAAAAATAGGAATAGACGTCTTTGTTACAGGTGATTTAAAACACCATCAGGCTTTATCTGCAAATCATATTACAATTATAGATTTAGGGCATTTCCATAGTGAAAAATTTGTTGTTGAAATATTTCAAAAAATATTGCAAAATGAAGATATTGACATTATCTGTGCTTCAGAAAAACCTGCTTGGGAGTTAATATGAAAAAAATTTTAATTTTGATTTTATTAAACTTTGTATCGTTTTCTAATTACTGTCAAGCAAAAGATACCATTCAATTTACTTTTCCTGAAGGCGGATGGCACAAAGTCTTAAGTCCTGACAAACAAGAAAATAAAAAATGTTATGTTCCATATAATCAAACATCCGACAACTATAGACAAATGTTAATATTTTATGAACGTACACTCCAAAATACAGATATAACTGCTTCGGCAATTCTTCAAAAACAATTAGGCAAAGATCGAAATAATTATAAAGATATTATTCCTAAATATATAACTCAAGATTCTAATGATACAATGGTAACATGGTGCAGCAAAATTGCTAATACTTGTACTATAAAACGTGCTTTTCAAGGTAATGATGGAATAATTATCGTCACTTTTATCAACAGAACTCCACATTATTCACAAAATATGTTCGGAAGATGGTCAAATATTTTAAGTACAATTAAAATCACAAATAAAAATTCATCAGATAATAATATGGAAATTATTCAACTATAATCATGCAAATAACCGGCGGTATTTACAATTCACGAAAAATAAAAACTCAAGAATATAATAATATAAAACCTACCCTTTCAAAAACAAGACAGGGAATTTTTAATACTCTTTCATCTATGATAAATTTTGAAGATAAAATATTCTTAGATATGTTTTCAGGAAGTGGAATCATGGCTCTTGAGGCTATTTCCAGAGGATTTAAAGCTATCTTGTTTGAAAAAGATAAAAAAACCGCTATCGCAATAAAAGAAAGTTTTAGATTATTAGATCTTACCCCTGAAATATACTTTGGAGATGCTTTAAAAAATCTTCCAAAATTACAAATACAACCAGACATAATATTTATCGATCCGCCTTATGATTCTAATTTATATGATCAATCATTGACTTTAATAAAAAATAATCATCACATAAGCGAAAACGGAATTATTATATTAGAACATCCTATTGATAAACTTATAAAATATGAAGGCTTTGAACTAATCAAAGCCAAAACATACGGTAATAAACAAATAACTTTTTTAAATATCAGTCAATAGGAATAATAAGTTTTTGTCCGATTGAAAGTTTATGAGCATTTGTCATATTATTTACAAGTTTAATTTTTTCAACTTTTGCAGGATCGTATTTACCATAAAATCTGTAAACTATTGAACTCATAGAATCACCTGCTTTTACAGTATATGTTTCTACAGTAGGCAAAACTACATCTGAAGGCATATCATTAGTATTTGCAGGAATTATTTCCATTTGATCGGATGATATAGTCGCTTCTGTTGTATTATTTATTTGCGGAATATTATTTTTTCTCGATATTTTCTTTTCAAATTTCGGCTGTCCTAATGAAGCAACAGTATTTCTTGATGAAACATCAGATGTAATTGTTAAAATAGAATTCATTAAAAACATACATAATGCACCGGCTACAAATCCTGTTAATAAATATACTCCGGGCGATTTTTCTTCTTTCGGATTGTTTTTAAAACTTTGCCATAAAAGATCTAACTCTTTTTGTTTTCCCTGTCTTTTATATGTTTTGGGTTCTAAAGAATCAGAACCTAAATCTCTTTGGTTTTTTATTTCGGATAAAAAAGCTATTTTTTCACCTGATAAGTTAGATCTATATATAGATGAATTTCTCATTATTTCCAATCCTTTCCCCAATCCTTCTTACTACATATATAATAACTTAGTTCATAATAATGAGTCAAGCATTCTTAGCTTTTTATTACAATTAGAAACAAAAAACCGATTTTTATATTTTGAATCGGTTTTTTATTTTGAAATCTTTTTATTTCAGCTCTTTTAAAACTGTTTAAATATTTAAGCTGCAATACCTCTTATTTCAGTAATTAAATAGTTTGCAATCCATTCAAAATCACTGTTTGTTTGTGCTGCTTTTTTAAGATAATCAACAGATGATTCACCTATTCTTATTAAAACCATTGCTAAAATACCTCTGGTTTTTCCTTTTACTATTTGCAGCGAATCCACTAATGAAGGGACAACTTCTTTTCCTATATTTACCAATTCATTTTCTATTTCATTTTTTACATTGTTATCAGCTGTTTCTAACTTTGCTAAATATTCATTTATTGGTAATAATACTGTATTCATTTTGCTTGCCTCTTTATTTCTCAATCTTCCTTTTTTTGAACAATTTTATTATAAACCAAAAATTAAAATTTCTTTTTTTTTTAATATATTCTTTATAACAAGACTTAAAATCAATAATAATAAGTGTTTTAATTATACTTATTATATTATTTTAAATTTTTCAACTAAAAAAAATAGCCTGATCAGGCTGCCGGAATATTATACCTTGGTATATTTTATTGTTACTAAAATATATTTAAACTAAATATATCCTTGAGAATTCTCAGGATATGGAAGTGTGTAAATTATTCATTACGGGGTAGAAAAATGCTAGTTGAAAGATACATAAATGGGTTAAATCAAAGAAGTCAAATTGAATTTAAAAATATATCAAAGGATATTATTCCCTGGCTGGAAGAAACCGCATTAGAAAATAATTGTATTATTGATAAAAAAGAATGGAAAAGTAAATATAATAGTTATGTTATATATGACTACGAACCATTTTGTTCTGACGGATTTGAAATTAATGTTACTGTTTCATCTCATGATATTAATTATTTATATTTTCTTAAATTCTTATATGATAATAAAATTGATACAATTGAATATTTAAATAATTGTATTGGTGATTAAATAATTTTATAATAGAGTTAAAAGAAAGGAAGCAATTATGGAAGAAAACAATAATCAAAATAATGAACAAATGTATAGTACAATTAACAGAAAACAAAATATATGTTTTGAAAATCATTGTTGGAAAAAGTGTCTTGCTATGGTTTTATCAGCACTTTTAGGCGGATTTTTAGCTTCTTATTTTGTTATGGATCAAATTGCCGATAGAAAATTTAGTTATCATCCTCAAATACATCATCATAAAATTAAACCGCATAATTTCGATAATAATTTCATTGACGATTTTGATAAGGAATACAGGCAAGAATTAAAATCGTTTGATGATATATTAAAAAAACACAAAAAAATAAGTCAAGATTTCTTTAATAATGATATTGATTTTGACATGTCACCTTTTATGATGGAAGCTGTAAAAATTAAAACTGAAATTGATGATAATAAATTCAACATTATTATTAATTTAAAACCTTTTCAAGGTGATTCAAATAAAGTAAATTACAATGTTACGGGAAGAAAATTAACTGTTTTCGGAAAATCTGAATTAAAGAATCATAATTCACAACAAGATATAGCTTTTTCTCAAGATTTTATCCTACCAAAAAGTGCTGATATTGCTAATATACAAAAAAATAAAGAAGGAAAAAATTTAATTATTTCAGTACCTTTAAATATGTCCGAGAAAATTTCGCAATAAGCGAATTTTCTGTAGGGTTAAGTCGAGCGATAGCGAGCGAACCCGAGAATGTGAGGACGAGCTGAACGACAAACGAAGTGCAGTGAAGCACTCGTCCGAAGAAAGGAAAATTCAAGAGAGCGAATTTT
>CANPZN010000090.1 GCA_947588785.1 Candidatus Gastranaerophilales bacterium | reverse complement strand
TTTACGGTTGCGAGGAGCAAGCGTAATGTTGCGACACTAGATTAAATTAATAAACAGGTAGTAGGGTAGACTTTAGTCTATCTTTAATTATTTTTTATTTTATTTACTTTTTGTATTTAATCCAGTCTTGCAACCATAAAGTTGCTCAATTATTATTACCAAATATAGGCAGTAGGGTAGACTTTAGTCTACCTTTCTTTGTTTTCTATTTTATTTACTTTTCATATTTAATTTAGTGTCGCAACCTTGTGCTCGCTGTCTTGAAATTTGCTGTCTTTGGGCTTGTCATTCGCTCGCTATCGCTGTAGCTCATTTCAGCCCCCCCCCCCTTCGTTACTCGGGTTCACTTTCTTTCACCCTTTCGCAAATTTCGCTCACGTTCCGAACCAGAGAAATTCTCTCGGACAAGTTTCTATTGTTGTGCAAATTTACTTGGGTACTTTATATTATCATTGCTTAAATATTTAAATTAATATAATATAAAATAAAATGTTAAGTAATTGTTATAAAAAAATTGAAAAATCTCATGCGTTTGATTGAAGTAAATACACGAAAAACAACGTAAACTAAACAGTAATATACTAAAAGTTGGAATGTTAATTTTACATTTTAATTTGCCCATTTTTAAGATTATGTGTAAAATGTAAATAAGATACATATTCGGAATGAAGAGTGAGTGATATGGTAGATAATGAAAATCAATGGGATGATATAGAAACAACTGAGGAACAAAACCCTTCTGAAAATGAAACAACAGAAGAATATTCTGATGATTATGCAGAGTATGAAGAAGATGAAAATGAAGAAGATGATGAAGATGTTTCTTCATCAAAAAAGAAATCAAATCTTTTAATAATAATAATTTTAGTAATATTATTACTTGGTGTTATTGGGTTTGTATTAGTAATGAAAATGGGCGGTAATGGTACAAGTCATGAAATAGTAAATAATCCTCCGCAACAAAATACAGAAGCAAATAACATGTCCTTTGATAATAATCAAAATTCAACTGAAGCAATGGGTGATGCATTCTTTAATGAAGCAAGCAACTCAGGTGATATGATGAATGTTGATTTTAATGATTCAGGTGAAGCAAATATAAATCCTGATAATGAAGGTAATCCTGATAATGGTGATTCGGTAGCTACAGTATCTCAACCACAGGAAGGAATTGATATAAATTCTAATGATATGCTAAATGATAAAAATAATGAAATGCCTAATAATAATCAACCACAGGAAAATAATAAAAATGGGAATGTTGAAGCCGGCGAGGATTTGTTTGCACAAAATAATAATCAATCCGATGTGAATGCACCATTAGTAATTGCTTATGATAAAAATGTAAGAAAAAATCCGTTTAAGCCGCCGGTCGTGAAAAATAATGATAGTCCTGATATAATAGAAGGTCTTGATGTAGAAATTATCGAACCTCCTACAAAATTAGTACCGGATGAAAATCTTACAAAATTATTACAGACTCAGATATCAGGTATTCTATATGATGAAGAAAGTCCGTCAGCTATTGTTAATCTGAATGGAATGGATCAATTCGTAAAAATCGGTGATGTTATTTCCGGTTATACAATAAAAGATATAACAAAAAATCAAGTTATGATAAGTTATAAAAATAACAGTTATGTTGCTTCTGTTGGAGAACTATTTACAAAAGGTAAATTAGAAAAACAGTCAGGAGTAGCAAATTTGGAAAGTAAATTTGCGGGAAGGTATAAAAATTAAATAAGTAGAGGAGTTGAATTATATTATTATGAGAAAAAATTTTAAAAATATATCAAAGCTATTATTAATAGCGGGGTGTGTGTCATTGGCTGCTTGTTCAATAGCAAATGCTGCTCCACTAACTTATGATATGGATCAACCGTTAATTAGAAATGAATATACAAATGTAAATAAAATCTTACTTCAAGGCGATGTTAGGTTTGAAGAAGCTGCAAATCAAAAAATAAACTTAAGTTTAAGGGGTACTGATGTTCAACAAGTACTTAGAATGTTTGCAGATAAGGCAGGTTTAAATATTATATTTCATGAATCTGCAAAAGGAACTGTTACTTTAGATCTTGTAGATGTTTCTTTAGAAGATGCTTTTAAAATGATCATGAAAATGACAAATTTAACATATG
This sequence comes from Candidatus Gastranaerophilales bacterium, assembly GCA_947588785.1. GTDB lineage: Bacteria > Cyanobacteriota > Vampirovibrionia > Gastranaerophilales > Gastranaerophilaceae > Avigastranaerophilus. The sequence goes on along the minus strand of CANPZN010000090.1, from coordinate 5,780 downwards.
TTATTAAAGATAAAACGATGTTAGTTGTATCTACAAGTTCTGCAGAATCTTTAAATTTGACAAAAGATAATATAAGTATACTTCCTGTAAAATATGCTGATGCAGCATATTTGGCACACTTTTTAAATACAAATATATTTTCTTTAAATCAGCCCGGATTATCCTATGGACCAATAGTTACAACAAATGCCGATAAAAATGAGCTTTTAATTTTTGGTACCGATAATGATTATAATATGGCGAAGAAAATTGTAGAAAAATTTGATAAAAAACCATTAATGACAACATATCGAGTAAACCATACAACTCCTTTTGAAATGGCAAAAATGATCTGTGAAACAATATTCCAGTTGCCTTTTGAAGGGTCTAAAACAACAGGTGGTGCTAAAAAAGGAAACTATGAAGCTAATTTAAATGCTAATTTCAAAATGAATTCTTCTGCTTCCAAGGCTTCAGATGGAGCTCTCGGTGGTGGTTCAATTGCTTGTACAGTAAAGAGCGGTGTTTCTACGGGAAATATTTCTTCATACCAAGGAAAACCGACTTTAATATTATATGTACAACCTGAATTGGGTACATTAACAATGGTTGGCGGAAGTGAACAACAAGTTCAAATGGTAAATGATTTTATTGTTGAAAATGACAGAAAGCAACCGCAAGCTTATTTGGAAATTTCTATTGTTGCATTATCTGAAGAAGGTTCAAGAACATTTAATAATGAGTGGGCATTTAATGGCAAACATATAAATGTATCATTTAGAGACGGAACAACAAAAACCGGATCTTATATGTGGCATGGACCTTCAAAAGGTAGCGGAGCAAGAACTTTAAGTCAGGCTATAACATATTTGATTGAAAATAAAAAAGGCAGGATGTTAGCTAATCCAAAAATTGTTATTACAAATGGTAAAAAGTCTATTATTGACTTAACTCAAGATTATGTTGAGTCTACTACAGTTCAAATCTTACAAAGTTTTGCCTCAGGAGAAAGTACTTCCGGTACAATTCAAAAAACTTATAATATTGCAGATGATAATGGTATAAAAGTTGAAATTTTACCGTTTATCAGCCCTGACGGTTATGTTTCTTTGACAATGAAACCGAAATATGCTTCTATATATCAAACAATTACTGATACATATGAAGGCGAGCCATATACAGCTGCTACATTGTTACAAAGACATGACTTAGATCTGAAAAATGTACGAATAAAAGATGAAGAAACACTTCTTCTTGGCGGTATGATTCAAGAAACTGAGACTAATGGTACCGGTAAGATTCCGGTATTGGGTGATATACCAATAGTAGGATTTTTCTTTAGAAATCAAAATAAATCACTTAAAAGAGAAGAGTTGTTAATAATGATGACTCCGAGAATTATTAAAGATACTGAGGATGTTGCTGACTTATAGTAAAAGGAATTTGTTATAGGAATTTAATTAAATGAATATTTCTGTTTTAGATAAATTAAAACCAATTATAGATTTATCAATTGTTTCAAAGTTTGATATAGCCGATATGCAGGTAAATTCTTATATTCCTGTTTGTTTATCAAGAGAGTATGTATATGTTGTTGTTACAAATAATACAAATCAATCTGATGTCGTTGCTGAAATTAATAAAAAACTCGGAACAGAAAAAGTAAATATAAAAATTATTTCATCCGATGATTTTTTAGCATTGCTTACTTTTGTTCGTAAAAATCTTGAAATGAATAAAATTGATTCAGACGAAAATAGTATAGATCAAGTTAAATTAACAATTAACAATGAAAATGAAACTAATATAGAATATGGTACTTTAAATATTCAGCATTCAATGTCAGTTGATTCAAATAATAATGCTGATGAAGATAAAGTTGTAGATAAGCTAAAAGCTGAACAAAAATTTGTCCCCAAAAAAATTGGAGAAGTATTGGTACAAGCCGGTTTGGTTACAAATGAACAAATTTTTAATGCATTAGTTGAATCAAAAAAGACACAGGTACCATTGGGTACAGTACTTGTTCAACAAGGTATTATTTCACTGGAAGAATTGAAGCATGCTTTAACTGAACAGCAAGGATATGAAACTGTTGCCTCTGATCAGTTACGTATTTCTGATAATATAGTATCAATGCTTCCTGAGGATTTTATAAAATTAAATAAAGTTATTCCAATCAGTTATAACAAAAATGACTTTGTAGTTGGAATGGTTAATCCAAATGATAAAAAAGTAATAAATGACATTGTATTTTTAACAGGGTTAAAACCTACAGTTAAAATATTAACCCATTATGAATTTACAATGTGTATGCAGCAGTTTTTCAATGAACAAAAGAAAACCACTGATAAACTTAGAAAAAAAATTGAAAGGCAGGCTTCGACTTTTGAACGTGAAGAAAATATATTTGAAACAGCTCAAAAGGAATTAAAAGACGATTCAAGTATAGTTGTAAAATTTGTAAATAAAATTATTGCCGATGCAATTGATTCTAAAGTGTCTGATATTCATATAGAACCTAGATTGGAAGGGTATGTAGTCAGATATAGAAAAGATGGTATTTTAAGAGAAATTATGAAATTACCTGAAAAGACAGAGTCTGCTATATTAACCAGACTTAAAGTAATTTCAAAAATGAATATAGCAGAACACAGACGTCCTCAAGACGGTTCATTTACCATAACATACAAGTCAAAAGATTATGACTTCAGAATTAATACTTTACCTGTTGGTGAACAAGAAAAGATGGTAATAAGAATCTTAGCTCCTGCAGTGTCAATGGCTACATCAAAAGATGAAATGGTATTAGAAGGAGCCAGTGAGGAAGAAATTAATTTAATAAAGAAAATGGAAAGTGCACCGAACGGAATTATACTTACAACGGGGCCAACAGGTTCAGGTAAAACGACTACATTGTATACACTATTAAAAGCAATCAATGATGAAAAAATTAATATAACTACAATTGAAGATCCGGTAGAAATAAGGATAGATGGTATAAATCAATCTCAAATTAATACAAAAGCCGGAATTACGTTTGCATCATGTATGAGAGCAATTTTGAGACAAGACCCTGATGTAATTCTGGTCGGAGAAATAAGAGATATTGAAACATTAGAGACAGCTATTTCTGCTGCACTAACAGGTCATTTGGTACTATCTACACTTCACACCAATTCAGCAGCTGCAACAATTACAAGAATGATAGATATGGGAGCGAAGGATTACTTAGTATCTTCTACATTGATAGGAATAATAGCACAACGTTTGGTTCGTAGATTGTGTCCGCATTGTAAATCACAATATTTCCCAACGAGAGAAGAAGCGGAATTGGTAGTTTCAGGAAGTGAAACGGATATACAGAATTTTATGAAAACACCCGTATATAAATCAAATGGCTGCAAAGAATGTAATTTTGAAGGATATATGGGGCGAATGGGTGTATATGAAATAATGCCGATAACAAAAGAAATAAAAAAATTAATAGCCCAAGGAGCACATGATATACAAATAGAAGAAGCTGCAATAGGTAGCGGAATGAAGACATTACATCAAGTTTGTTTAAGACATATAATTGAGGGTAAGACCACAATATCTGAATTTTTACGTGTACTTGGTCCTGTAAAAGAATGAGGATAAAGAGAAATGACCAGATACGAATATGAAGCAGAAAAGTGGAATGGTGAAAGAGTAAAGGGCAGAATTGATGCTAAATCTCGTGTTGAAGCACGTGTAAAAGTAAAAAACATGGGATATAAAAATATAACAGTAACCGGGCAAGGTGCAGCTGATGAACCCAAGGGTGCACATTTGCAATCATTATCACTAAAAGAAAAAATTGATTTTACCCAGACATTTTTAACATTAAATAAAGCCGGATTACCTATAATAGAAAGTTTAATATTTATAGAGAAAGACGCTTCATCAAGACAAGTTAGAATGCTTGCTCAAGAAATAAAATCGCAAATTATAGCCGGTTATACTTTATCAGATTCAATATCAAGATATCCAAATTTATTTGGTCAGGTATATATAGGTTTAGCAAAAGCAGGTGAAGATTCCGGTGAAATAGATAAAACATTTGAAAGATTGATAGAACTTCTACAAAAACAAGGAGATATAAAAGGGAAGGTAATTTCAGCATTAACTTACCCGATATTTGTTGTATTATTAGCTATTGCTGTAGTATTAGTAATGTTAATGTTTGTATTTCCCGCCTTTAAAGACATGTTTGAACAGCAGGGAAAACAATTACCTTTTATAACTCAATTTTGTATTAATGCAGGAGAATTTTTGAAAGATAAATGGGTAGCTATACCATTAATAATAGCAGTACTTATATTTTCCGGAATATATTTACTGAGATGGGAACCATCAAAAAGAAAAATTGATCAAATATTATTAAAAATACCATTAATAAGTGATTTAGTAAAATCTGCTGCTTTTTCAAATTTTTTAACTGTATTACAGATTGCCTATGATGCAGGTATACCGATATTGGATTGTTTATATCTTTCAAGGACTACATTATCAAATACAGTAATGCAGGAATCAATAAAGGTATCAATAAAGAAGATGCAAGCTGGTGCACATTTATCGGAAGCATTAAAAGCTGCAAATTTATTTCCCAAAATGATACTTTTTATGGTTTCAACCGGAGAGCAGTCAGGCAGATTGGGAGAATTGATGATACAATGTGTTAACCATATAGATCAACAATTAGACCTTATAATAGATACATTAGGTAAACTAATTGAACCTATATTATTAATATTTATTGGTGCAATAGTATGTTTTCTAGCTTTATCATTGTATCTTCCATTATTTCAGTCGTATTCAGTATAGGAAAGGACATTTTAATGTACGAAGAAAGTAGTGTTGATAATAATAGTTTTATAACAGGTATTTGGTCAGAAAGAGTTTTGGTAATAACAAAAGATTATCAAATAAAAGGCAACGTATTTATGCCAAAGACGGGCAGAAAAAATAGAGTGTTATCAGATATTTTAAACGGAGCAAAAAGATTTGTAGCAATAAAAGATTGTGAAGTTGTACATAGAGAATTTCCGAATAGGAAAGCAGAGATACATGAGTTTTTGCAATTAAATTTAAATTCGATAATATTATTAAGACCATTAAACGAAGATTAGTGCTTGATTTTAAAAAATGTTTATGTAATTATATATCAAAGAAGAGAGAGGGCTATTAGCTCAGGTGGTTAGAGCGTACGCCTGATAAGCGTAAGGTCCCTGGTTCGAGTCCAGGATGGCCCACCATTTAGAAGAAAAGGCACTTTCAAGTAATATTTTGGAGGTGCTTTTTATTTGCATATCTAATTTTTCGCCGTCATATAAAAAGTTCGATACAAGTAAATTAAGGAAATAACGTTTTTTCTCATTACTAAACGTTAAATACTTATTATAAGCGTTTTTACAGAGTTCGAGGACTATTGATATTTTTTCCATTGTAACATCAGTTTCGGCGGTAGTATGTGCAATTTGTACGCATAATTTATCAATTTCACTTTGAAAAATTTCTCGTTGTTCGTTATAAAAATTTTCGTCGATATTTCCGTCTAATTTATCAACGTAAAGATTATGCAATCTTTTTTTATTTTTTTCTATTAATTTTGTTACGTTTTCCGTTGTTTGCTTGTCAAATTCAATTTGTTGATTTAATACTTTTTTACATTGATTTATTATCATATCTATATTTTCCGACGGTATCGAAATTGAAGTTAAAAAAGCCTCGACCATTTTATCGATAGTTGATTCTTTTAAATATTTAACTTTGCCTAT
>CANPZN010000089.1 GCA_947588785.1 Candidatus Gastranaerophilales bacterium | reverse complement strand
CTGAAAAAAGATATTTTTTTTATTATTGCTGTTTGTTGATTGTCACCTATATTAAGCATAATAATGTTTCCAATCTTTTAGGCTGTTCCCCCCCCCCGAAGAAAATAATACGCATGACATTAAACTCTTTGAACATTTTCTACTCTCCTGGAAAAAAGGTTACTTAAAAATAAACTACTAGTAATTTTAATACAAAATTTTAAAATTCCAAGAAATAATATACAAAAACCAAGTAATAAAATCAATGGCAAAATAAAAAACGGGAATTTATTATGGCATTAAAAAATTATCACTAAAATATTTGTCCGAGAAAATTTCACGATAAGTTTTAAAAGGTGAGCAACTTTTTGTTTGCATTTGAGCAAACGAATATTTTGACACTCGATTAAATTATATAAAATCTATTTTACCAAGTATTTCTGAATTTTTATATATTGAATTTACAATTTGTTTTTTTATCAACCCTAATAAAATTTTATTTGATTCAAAATGTATTATTGAAAAACTTGTTTTTAAAATTTCTTCAAGTATAGGTATTTTTTTTGTAATAAATGTTTTAAATTCTAAATCAAATCCTAATCGTAATAAAGTTTTTGCTATTTGCTCAAAATTAGGTGATTTTGTAATTTCTTTGTAATCAGATGTTAAAATTGCTTTGCGATTCGGAGAAAAGTGTTCTGAAATAACTAATTTTTCAATATCATTTAAAAATTTAAAATCTTTGTCAATATTCATATTAATATTTTTATAATACTTGCTAAAATCCAAATCAGGCAAAATTAAATCAATAAATTTATCTTTATTTGCATTGAAATAATTAAGCTGGTTTTCATAAATTCTATTAGCTCTGTTCATAAATGCCAAAAAAGATGTAACTTTTATATTGTATTTTTTTGCAGCTATTTCTGCATATTTTAGCATTTTTAAAGTTCGATTCACATATTTTTTATTCTCGCAATTCTCAGATGATGAAACTGAATGTTCAGCATCAAACTGAACTTCAACTATTCCCATATCTGCACAGTTTTTAAGCCACATATCAATTTCTTTTGAACTGTCATTGTATCCTGTTAACAAAATGTATTTAAGTATTACAAAGTTTTTTAATCGGGAATGATAAAGATATGTTTTCATATTTTTCATAACAACTTCAAAGAACTTTGTACCTTTAATCTTTTCAAATGTTTGTTTAGTCCCGGAATCAATACTTGCAACAATAGCTGCACTTTCAATTTTTTCTAAAGCAGTGCAAAGGCTTTTTGACAATTTTATACCTGAAGTCGGTACATAAATTTCAGGGACATTATGAGCGGAAAATAAATCAACAAGCCAATCAAATTCTTTCATTAATGTAGGCTCACCTCCCACAAATCTGAGTGAACCGTTAAATTTTAAAAGATTTTTATTAATTAATTCTTCAATTAAGGGTTTTAAATCGACCTCTTGCTCTCTGTTATGCCACTCAGGTATTCTTCCTGTCGGACAATATATACAACGGGAATTACATTTCATTATATGTGCTGCTGTCAAATGATTAATATAATCATTATCGTCCCACTCTCTTTCTTGTAATTCAAAACAACCTTCGCATTGTGAAGGATATGTACCCTTTTTTGCGTTTTCCCGTAATTTCCGTTTTTCAGAAAATACATAATCCCAATTTAAATTCTCTTTTTTTAAATCGGGATATAAATACAATCTTTCATCAAATTCTAAATGATCGGTATTACAACAATGACCGGCACATAACTGCTGTGTTCCCGGATCTAAATAAATATATATGCCATGTTCTAATAATCTGCAACTTCTGTATTTCATAAACTAATATTAACATTTATTTAATTTTCATTCAATTTCTCTAAAATTTTTTTTTCCCCCCCCCATACACTAATTTTAAGTTAGTAAAATGCCTATTTTTATCTGATAACTAAATAATCTTAAGTTGAACATTTAATGGCAACTGCAACTATGAGTCACCGCAAAAGCACGACACTAGATTAACAAAATTCTTGATATTGATAATAATGGCATATCTCAATTTAATCTAGTGTCTCAACCTTCCGCATGCTCTCTTGAATTTTCTTTTTTCACACTTCGCTTTGCTACGGATACAGGCTCATTGATTTCGCTTATCGGCTCAATAATTCGCTTTGTATCGCTCGAGTGCTTCACGGCACTTTGTTTGTCGTTCAGCTAGCTCTCACATTCTCGGGTTCGCTCTACTAGCACTGCCTTTCATTACAGCCCCATTTTTACTCGGGTTTCACCCTACGGAAAATTCACTAACGTTCCTTATTGTGAAATTTGCTCGTACTATACCAGTTATCTTAATAGGATCTACATTCTCAACCAATTTTCAATTACGTTAATGCCCTACCTTATGCAATTTTTTCAACTGTATTATTTCTATTATTAACAATAAAAATAATTATAAAAAATTAGAATTGTGTAAAAAATTATATTTTATGATATTATTTTATTATGTTTGAGGAAAATTTACAATAATCTTTACTTGTAGATAAAATTTTGTCAAATGTATAATTTAAAAATTAAAATAGTTATAAATTATTAATATTATAAAAAGCGGTTATTGTTATGAGTTATAAAAGTTGTAAATATATTCAAGGTGGAATAGCATTTAGGCATGATGCCGTTTCATTATGTAATAAACTATGTGGAACAAAACGATATGAAAAATTTAACATTCCTTATAAAGAAAATTTTTATGATAAGTTTATAGAAGTAAGAGAAGAAGCAATTGAAAACTGTAAAAAGGGTATACTGCCGCATGATGGATGTCTTTCTTGCCCGTATGTAGAGGAAAAAGATTGGGATGAAGATACTAGATTTAGAGAAATAGAAATTACACATTGGGTGCATTGTAATTGCTCTTGTTGTTATTGTGCAATGCTTCCTGAAACAAAAGGAAAAATGACAAGATTTAGAACAAATAGTCCTTTTGTAGTGCTTCTTCCTGTAATAAAACGAATGTTAAAAGAAGACAGAATACACCCGAATGCGTTTTTCTCTGTGACCGGCGGAGAACTGACGATGTTAAAAGAGTTTCCCTCTATAATGAAACTTCTATTAAACCAAAAAAATACAAGTTACGGATTTTGTTTACAAACAAATGGTATGAAATATGAAAGCTTATTGTCAAAAGCAATAGAAAAAGATAGACGAACCTCAATCGTAATATCGATAGATGCTGGGAGTAGGGATTTATTTAAGTTAATAAAAAAACGTGATACTTATAATGATGTATTAAAAAATTTAAAACATTATTTAAAAGATGCTCAAAATTGTGGTAATGCAGATAGAATAGTTGCAAAATATATAATTGTTCCGAATGTAAATGATAAAAAAGAAGAAATTGACAGTTGGATAAAAACTTGTAAAAAGATTGGAATTAAAACATTGCAACCATCTATAGAGTTTTGTTCTCAAGTGGTAAATCCTGGTACATTTAAGGAAAAGCAAGGTGAACTTTATGAATATATGAAAGAACAAATAAAATCTAATGGATTTGATATGATAACTTATGACTTTTTAGAAAATATAGTTAAAAATAGAAGTTTTGATATAACAATTAAATCAAGAGATTAATATAAAAATTTTTGAGTAAATTTTTTCAGATTTGCAAAAGAGCTGAGTGAAAATTTCGAGGAACATATAAAAAGTGCACAATGTTAGAGTTATAATTATTTATCAAAGAAGTGTAACACGGTTTTACTTATAATTAGAAAAATTATATTTTGTATTATACAATATTTCTTAAGACAAAATTGTTCTAACCTTAAAATATTATTTACATGTATAATAATTTAAAGATGTATAATTAATTAAAAAAAGGAAATATTTATGGGGAAGATGTACAGGTGCAGATATTTAGCTCACGGGCTTTATATACATTATGATTGTTTTAGACATTGTCATCTCTCTATTCATTCTCCAAAAGAAAGAAATAATAATTATATAATTCCATATAATGGTCCAAAAGATAAAGTAGATTGGGAAAAAGTTTTTGAGATAAAAAATACTCTTGTTAAAAATATGCGAGAAGGGGATATTCCTCCTTTTTGCCAAGGTTGTCATTGGATAGAAGAGTTTGATGAAAATTCTGATGAACAATTTTTATCAGATCTTGATAATTATATAGATATGATTTGGATAGGACATTTTAATGACTGTAATGCAAATTGTATATATTGTTTTTCATATCAGGAAATTTTAGAACATAGAACATATAAACCATATGATATTTTTCCTCTATTTAAGGAATTATTAGATAAGAAAATTTATAATTTAGAAAAAGCCCCCGATGCACACATATCTTTTGCAATGGGCGAACCTACGATTTTAAATAAATTTGATGACATTATAAAAATATTTGCAAAATATGGCAATAAACATTATGCATTATATACAAATGGTATTAAATTTAGTAAAATGGCAGCTAAAGTTTTAGAAATGAAAGATGTTGATATTCATATTGTTATATCTTTAGATGCAGGTTCAAGAGATGTATTTAAAAAAGTTAAAAAAGTTGATAAATTTAATGATGTTTGTAAGAATATAATAGAATATGCGAAATCAGCTTCAAAATTTCATCCTGCCTCTTTGGGAGTTAAGTATATTATTATACCCAATGTTAATGATACAAAAGAAGAAATTGATAAATGGCTTGATATTTGTATAAATAAATTAAATGTAAAATATTTAATAGCAGATGTTGAAGAAAAATGGTTCGTTCGTCAAAATGGTGAAGTTCCTGATTACGTGAAAGATTTACTTCGTTATATCAGAAAAAGAGCAATTGATGCAGGTATTGAGTTTGAATTTTATGATAGAGCTTTAGTTCTTCATTTGTAGAGGTGATATGAAACAATTTTTTTGTGAAGAATTAAATAATGTATTGTCTTGTTTCCATGATAGGATTATGTCATGTTGTTCCGGGCAAATTGGGCCGGTATATTATGAGGCATATAGAGGTCAGAAAATAGATTGGGAGGCTTTTAAACAAGTTAAAATTGAGGCATTTCAAAAACTTAATGAAAACGATATTGAAAATTCGCCTTGTAAAAATTGTTTTTTCTTACGTGATAGGTGTTCATCTGATGTAATTTCGCCTACTTTTAACCTTATTAATATTAGTCATTGGACTCAGTGTAACTGCGGTTGTATTTATTGTGCAAGAATGTTTCATTCTAAGGGTAGAATTACTTATAAATCCGCTAAAAGTGAGTATTATGATATTGTTCCTTTATTAAAGCAATTGTATAAACATGAATTATTGGACAGAAAAAATTTAGTTGCCAGTATACAAGGTGGAGATATTTCTGTTCTTAAAGAATTTGAACCGATGGTAAAAGAGTTTTTAAAAAATGGAATAAGTCGTTTTTATATTCTTTCAAATAATATTGTTTACCAGCCTATTATTGAAAAACTTTTAAAAAAAGATTTGGTTGACTATACAACATCATTAGATTGTGCAACTCCGGAAATTTATTTTAAATTAAAACGTGTTGATAAATTTAGAGATACTGTTAATAATTTAAAACGTTATGCAGCTATTAGTGACGGAAAAGGAATTACGGTAAAATATATAGTAATTGAACATATTAATGATAATATTGATGAAGTTACAAAATTTGTTAATTTAATGGCGGATATAGGAATTAGAAATATTGAATTTATGATCGATAATAAATATGTTATGTTTACAAATTTGGATGAAACTCCGCTTCCAAAACATTATGGAAAGTTATATCTTCATTTTAAACAACTATGTGAAGAAAAAAACATTAATCTTACTTTATGGTCTAAAACAGAATTTATTATTAATAAATATGCTCTTTAACGTTCTTCGATTAAATCAGTACTAACCATTTCTTTGATAATTTGATCTATTGTAATGATAGGTTCCCAGCCCAAATTTTTTTTTGCTTTTGAATAGTCACCGACAGGATTTAATTTTTCATTTTTTCTTGAAAATAGCGGATTAATTTCTATAACTAATTTTCCGTTTTGTTTATTGTAAGCTTTTTCATTATTACCTTCGCCAACGAATTCAAGTTCAATTCCAACTTCTTTAAAAACCTTTTTACAAAAATCTCTTAGACTTGTAGTTATTCCTGTTGCGAAGACATAGTCATCTGATTTTTCTTGTTGCATTGATAAATACATTGCTTTGACATAATCTTGAGCATGCCCCCAATCACGTTTAACAGAAAGATTTCCCAGTTCTAATTTTTCTTGTTTTCCATATTTTATTCTGACTGCAGCTTTTGTAATTTTTCTGGTAACAAATTTTTCAGGACGTCTATTTGATTCATGTGCAAATGCAATGCCATTTACAATAAACATACCTCGTTCTCTGTAATTTCTGGTTAACATATAAGCATAAGCTTTTGCACAGGCATACGGATTAATTGGTTTTATTGTTGTTTTTTCATTTAATATATTATCTTCTATATTTCCAAAGATGTCTGAAGTTATGGCTTGATATAATTTTACTTTATTTGTCAAATTCAATGAGTTGATTACGTTTATTAAACGTAATACCCCAAGTGCATTTACTTCTGTTGTGTATTCCGAAAAATTATTACTTAAACCGACATGAGATTGCCCAGCAAGATTATATATTTCATCTGGATTTGATTCATTGACACATCTGTATATACTTGCTTCATCTGTCATGTCGCCATATAATATATGAAAATTTTTGTTATTTATAAGGTGTTTAATTCTTGCTAAATTATTTACTGAAGACATTCTTACCATACCAAAAATTTCATAATTTTTTTTAATTAATAATTCAGCGAGATAACTTCCGTCTTGACCTGTTACACCCGTAATTAACGCCTTTTTCATAGATTCTCCTTGTTATGGTTTCCCTATATTTAACCTTTTGTATACATATTCTATGTTTGGAAAGAACATATAAGGTATTTTGTGTTCTTTTGCTTTTTCTGTCCAAAAGTTTGAAATATCTGCCAGATGATGAAGAAGACTTTCTTCATAATTCATTTCATTTAAAAGTTGATTATAAACATTTAATGCAACTTGAGTCGCTCCTTGTTTTTTCGATTGTTTTATAAATTCTTCTAATTCTTTTTTATTGTCATTTACTCCGGGAACTATTACATACTTTGTACATAAACGTTTTGAATAATCTTTATTTTTTGCTTTTGAATATTTTTTAAAGTTATTCCAGACCTTATCAAATGATTTTACGCCTTTAACTTTTTCATGACACTTTTTAGTTCCTGCATCTATAGAAATCATTAAACTTACGGCATTTTCTTTGATTCCATGTTCGATAGCTTTTGAATATTGTATATTATTAGTATGAATTATAATATTTTTAAAATTATTTTGGACAAAAAAGTTTATAATATCATCAAATTTCGGATATAAAGTAGGTTCTCCACCTGCGAAATCTATTTCGGCATCTTGAGCAAGCACATTATTTCTGATCATGTCTTTAATAATTTCAAGCATGTCATAAGGTTCTACAAATTCTTTATAGAATTCTTTATAATTAGGTGATAGAGGTGATCTCGGTTTAGCATGTCCAAGACAATAAATACAATCTGAATTACAGACTTGCCAAGGAGACAGAAGAACATAATGTATTTTTTTATCATCAATAAATTGAGCTTCCTCAATTTGCTGGCAATTTTGGCATTCCTTTCTTGCTGATGAGTTTTTAATACCTTCTATTTCTTTGGCTCTAAATTCAAAAAACTTATCCCAATCAATTTTTTTTCCGTCAAAAACTTCATCTGATATTTTAGGCCATCCGCTCCCATTATTTGCATTAGTTAGGGTGCAATATGTTATTCCTATTTCTTTGTAATTAAAACAAATTGATGTATTTAAATTATTGCATATTTTCATATACATATAATACGATGATTCTTTATTAATTACAAATAGTATGATAAAATTTTTTATATTTATATATTTAATCTAGTGTCGCAACATTACGCTTGCTCCTCGCAACCGTAAAGTTGCTCACCTTTTCAATACGCCACTC
>CANPZN010000088.1 GCA_947588785.1 Candidatus Gastranaerophilales bacterium | reverse complement strand
CCCAAAAGATTTGCTTGGTTTTTTCTTACTTCAAAGGGAGTAAGCGGCATAAATCTTGAGTTTAAATAATCGGGATACTTTTTCATTAATTCATCGGAATATTCATAGCTGTTTCTCAAGTCCCAATCGGGATATTTAATAGGCATTTTTGCTTCTTGGGCATTAGAGTTTCCAAAACATAATCCTAAAATTATACAAATTAAAAATAAAACTGAAATTTTTATCTTTTTCATTGATTTCTCTATTAATATTTACTACTAAATTATACATCTTTTTTTATTTTGTTATAATTATTGTATGTTTATTAAGTCTTTAAAGCTAAAGAATTTCAGAAACTATTGTGATTTGGATTTAGATTTCAATTCTAAAAAAATCTTAATAATAGGAAAAAATGCGCAGGGGAAAACAAACCTTTTAGAGGCTGTATATTATTTATCCGCTCTTGATTCAATCAGAGCAAAAACGGATTCCGAGTTAATTAAATGGGGTGAAAATTTTTCAAATATCAAAGCCGAAATTAAAAAATTTGATATTGATATTGATTTAGAAGTTAATATAAATCCGCCAAACAGAAAAAAACTTAAAGTAAACGGACTAAATAAAAATAAATTTTCAGAATTTATTTCTAATATTTCTGCGGTTTGTTTTACCGTAAATGATTTATTACTGTTGAGAGGAGCTCCGGAGGACAGACGTAAGTGGCTTGATAATGCCATTAATCAAATTTTCCCGGCTTATTTTGAAAGACTTAATAAATATAACAAAATAAAAACTCAAAAAAATAATTATTTGAAAAATTTAAAGGGTAATATAAACGCTGATACTTCCATGCTTGATATTTGGAATGAACAGCTGGCAATTACGGGAAGCAATTTAATTTTTATAAGGTTAAATTTCTTATATGAACTTCAAAAAATCGCTATAGAAAAACATAAACAAATTTCAAATACTGAAAATTTATCTGTTTTTTATAATTCTTCCATCATTGGTGATATAAATTGCAGTGAAAAATTTTCTTTCAATAATGAATATATTTTAGCAAACTTTAAACAAAAACTGGATGAAAAAAAACAAGAAGAAATAATAAGAGCACAATCAGTCATAGGGGCACACAGGGATGATGTTTCTTTTTATATAAACAATAACGATGCTAAGAAATTTGCCTCTCAAGGTCAACAAAGAACTATTGTATTATCATTAAAACTTGCTGAGCTTGAACTCATAAAAGAAAAAATCAACACTAATGCAATTTTACTTCTTGATGATGTTTTAGCTGAACTTGATGATTTAAGGCAGAATTTTCTGCTTAATGCAATTGGAAATGAAACCCAAACAATTATAACCTCCGTTGATACGCTACATTTTAAGGAAGAATATTTAAAAAATGTTGAAATTTTTGAAATTAAAGACAATACAGTGTTTAAAAAAATTAACTCCTGATTTTTATATTGTCTAAAAGCTCACTCCAATACCGTTGTTTTTGGAAAAATTTTATTTATAATTATCTTATTTCTTTTTCACAAATAACCGTATTTATTTTACCGGGGCTTATATGTTTTTTTAAATTTATCTTCATTTTTTTCCCCTATATATTTTTTTACAAAAATAAAAGGGGGAGAGTTTTTGCTCTCCCCCTTTTTATAATACAATCCGAAAGAATTAGAAATTTAATCCTGCTTCTCTTGCTGCATCAGCTAAAGCTGCAACACGTCCATGGTATAAAAAACCGCCACGATCAAATACTACATCTTTAACACCTGCTTTTAAAGCTTTCTTTGCAATAGCTTCACCAACTGCTTTTGCACTTTCAATATTTCCGCCATGAGCCATATCTTTTCTCATATCTTTATCTATTGAAGATGCGGATACAATTGTTACACCTTTTATATCATCAATAATTTGAGCATATATATGTTTCGTACTTCTATATACAGCTAATCTCGGAGCTTCTGTTGTACCTGATAATTTTGCTCTTAATCTTCTATGACGTTTTTGTGTTGCTTCTTTTTTATTTTGTATTTTTATCATTGTTCTTTCCTTTCACCCAGACCTTCTTATCTCTATAAGGGTCTATATTGGCTATCTTATAATTAATCTATTTACCGATCAGGCACTATCACTTTACCTATAGTTCTATAGTTCTCTATTTCTTACCTGTCTTACCGGCTTTTCTTCTGATGTGTTCACCTTCGTATTTAATACCTTTTCCTTTGTATACTTCAGGAGGTCTTTTACTTCTGATTAGTGCAGCTATATCACCTACTGCTTGTTTATTAGCACCTGATATAGTTATTTTGGTATTCTGATCAACTGCAATTTTGATTCCTTCAGGTGCAGGTATATTAATAGGATGTGAATAACCTAAAGCTAAATTTAATGTATTACCTTGCATTTGTGCACGATAACCAACACCAACAATTTCAAGTTTCTTCACAAATCCTGTCTTTACACCATGCACTACATTTGATACTAATGTTCTTGATAATCCATGCAATGATCGTGTTTTTCTTTCATCATTTGTTCTTGTTAATACAACCGTTTTATCTTGTTTTTCAACTTTTATCTCAGAACGAACAATAACACTTTCTGTTCCTAACGGGCCTTTCGCCGTTACTGTTTGTCCATCTATTGTTACCTCAACACCTTCAGGTATATCTATTGGTAATTTACCTATACGTGACATTTTTTTATCTCCAATTTTAATTATTTACTTACCATACATAGCAAAGAATTTCACCGCCGACATTTTCTTTTTTCGCTTTTCTGTCGGTTAATAAACCTTTACTGGTTGAGATTATTGCTATACCCATACCACCTAACACCTGAGGTATATCTTTTGCTTTACAATAATTTCTTAATCCCGGTCTTGAAACTCTTCTTAAATTTGATATTACCGGTTTAGATTTTTCATCATATTTTAGTGTAATTCTTAATGTTTTAAAATTACTTCCTTCTTTATCAACAATACTATAGTCTTCTACATAACCTTCCGACTTTAATAATTTTGCCAGTTCATTCTTTAATTTTGAACTCGGAATATCAACCTCATTTAATGATGCCATATTAGCATTTCTTATTCTTGTTAGCATATCTGCTATCGGATCTGTATTCATTCTTTTTTCCTTTACTTTTTACTACTTACTGAAATTTATTCGGCAGTATAGAAAAGCTTTGGTGCAACGGCACCTTTTTAGTTGGACTATCTTATCATATTTTGAGCTAAAATTTATCCGGGCCGCTGCCGGTATTGAAATTATTTTCACTCAACTTCGTCGTTCGCTCGGTTGTAGCGACGACTTTTAAATTTTGACTACTATATTTGAGCCAAAATTTAAAACAGCCGCTGCTGTTACCAACTTGCTTTTACTACACCGGGCAATAAACCTTGATGAGCCATTTTTCTTAAGCATATTCTGCAAATTCCAAAATCTCTGTGATAACCATGCGGACGTCCACATATAGAACATCTGTTATGTAATCTTACTTTTGGATATTTTCCAGCTGCTGCTAATGCTTCTCTTCTTTGCTCTTTGTTTATCATTGCTTTTTTAGCCACGATCTACTCCTTTGTTATTTCTTAAATGGCATTCCAAGGGCTCTCAATAAAGCTCTTGCTTCTTCATCTGTTGTTGCTGTCGTTATTATTGATATATTCATACCATGAATTGCATCCAATTCATCATATGATATTTCCGGGAATAATGATTGTTCTTTTAATCCTAATGTATAATTCCCTCTGCCATCAAAACTTTTTGTACTTACTCCTCTAAAGTCACGAATTCTCGGTAATACTACACATATTAACTTTTGAAGGAAATCATACATTCTTTCGCCTCTTAACGTTACCATTGCACCAACAGGCATTCCTTCTCTTAATTTAAACGCTGCTATTGATTTCTTTGCCTTCGTTGATAACGCCTTTTGCCCTGCAATCTTTGTTAATTGATTTACTATTGCTTCTGCGAGTTTTGAATTATGACAAGCTTCACCAACTCCCATATTTAATACAATTTTGCTTAATTTTGGAATTTGGTGAATATTTTCATATTTAAATTCATCTTGAAGTATTTGTTTTACTTCTTCATTATACTTATCTCTTAAGTTTTTTGTTACTACTGTCATTCTTTTTCCTTTCGTAGAATACATTTCCTTTCGAAATGCCCATACTTTATTTTAGTTTTTTTCCCAATCCTTGATTTTGTTATTTTCAGGTTAAGCAAGTCATTTGAACTTTACTCTTTTTCACAAAATCCGTTAGTCTAACTTTTCTCCGCATTTTTTACAAACACGTACTTTTTTATTATCAATAACATCATACTTTATTCTTGTAGCTTTTTCACAAGACGGACAATATAACATTACCTTCGATGAATCCATCGGAGCTTCCGTTTTTATTAATCCTCCTTGATTCCCGCCTTGCGGTTTTTGTGCCTTCGTTATTATATTAGCACCTTCCACAATAACTTTATTTTCTGATGTGATTACTTTCTTTACAGAACTTACTTTTCCCTTATCACGGCCTGAAGTTACTACAACCTTATCTCCGCTTTTAACATGTATAGGGTGTCTTTCAACTGTCATTTTCTTTCTCATTGTTCGTCTCCTAAATTACTTCCGGAGCAAGAGATATTATTTTCATAAAGTTCTTATCTCTAAGCTCTCTGGCAACCGGTCCGAATACACGAGTACCTCTCGGATTACCGTCTTTGTTTATTATTACTGCCGCATTTTCATCAAATCTGATTACACTGCCGTCATTTCTCTTTATATCTGCAGTTGTTCTCACAACTACTGCTTTTACAACTTCAGATTTTTTTACAGGCTGACCCGGTGCTGCATCTTTAACTGCGGCTACTATAACATCTCCTACATGTGCATATTTCTTGTTTGAACTACCCAATACTCGGATACATAACAACTCTTTTGCACCTGTATTATCTGCTACTTGTAATCTTGTCTCTTGCTGTATCATCTTATTTCATCCTTTGAAATTTCTTGTTATTTTACTTTTTCCACAATTTCAGAAACAACCCATCTCTTGCCTCCTGAAATCGGTTTCGATTCTACTATTCTAACTATATCACCCTCTGAACATTGGTTTAATTCATCGTGTGCCTTATAATTTTTTGTAGATTCTATAATCTTTTTATACTTTGGATGTTGATTATATGAAGCAACTTTTACTACTGCTGTCTTTTCCATTTTATTGCTTATTACAACACCTTGTTTCTCTTTCTTAGGCATTTTCTTTAACCTCTTTTTTTTGGTTCATTACTGTTTTTACTCTTGCTATCGTCTTTCTTATCTCTTTTATTTGAGAATTTGCTCTGCCTAAATCAGCAGCATTTTCATATTTATTCGTAAACTTCTTAAATCTTATATCAAATAATTGTTTCTTATAATCAACAACCATTTCATTAAGTTCGCTTACTGATTTTTCACGTATTTCTTCTATCTTCATTGCTCTTCACCTGTCTTTTCAACAATTTTAGCTCTTATTGGGAGTTTCTGAGCAGCTAATTCCAGTGCTTTTACAGCAACTTCTCTTTGCGGATATTCTATTTCAAATAGAATTCTACCAGGCTTTACTACAGCTACCCAATATTCTGGGTTGCCTTTCCCTTTTCCCATACGAGTCTCAGCAGGCTTCGCTGTAATTGGCTTATCCGGAAATATCTTTATCCAAACATTACCGCCTCTTTTTATTTCACGTGTCATTGCTCTTCTTGCTGCTTCTATTTGTCTTGATGTAATCCAAGCAGGATCTTGTGCCTGAAGCCCGAATGATCCTAATTCTAATTTTGTTCCTCGAGTCTCATGACCTTTCATTCTGCCTTTCATCATCTTACGATATTTTGTTTTCTTGGGCATTAACATGATTGTTTTTCGCTCCTAATTCATTTTACTCATTTACGTCTTCTGTTTCTTCAGCTTTTACTTCTTGCTGAGCAACTGTTGACTTCTTTTTTCTTCTTGTCCCTACCGGCTTCTCTTCAAAATTATTTACTCCGGCTTTCTTTGCTTTGATGTTCTGATCTGCCATCTCTCCGGGCATTAAATTCCCTTTGAATATCCAAACTTTTACACCAATTTTTCCCATAATCGTATCTGCTTCGGCAAAACCATAATCTACGTTTGCTCTCAATGTCTGCAAAGGTATTCTTCCTTCTTTTGCCCATTCGCTTCGTGCTATTTCTGCACCGCCTAGCCTTCCTGATACCATTACTTTTATTCCTTGAGCACCTCCACGCATCGCTCTTTGCATTGCCTGTTTCATTGCTCTTCTAAATGCTATACGTTTTTCTAGCTGTAATGCTATAGACTCCGCTACAATTTGTGAATCTATATCTACTCTTGCTACTTCTACTACATCTATTGTTACTGTCTTATTTATTAATTTCGCAACGGCTGACTTTAATTCCTCTATCCCTTGTCCGCCTCTGCCTACTACAACTCCAGGTTTCGCTGTTACTACTGTTACTGTAACATTTTGAGCCTTTCTTGCTATTAGTATCCTTGATATGCCAGCTGCATATAATCTCTTCTTTACAAATTTTCTTATCTTTGCATCTTCTGCGACAAATTCAGGATAATCCTTTTTTGCAAACCATGTGCTGAACCAAGGTTGTATTATTCCTACTCTAAATCCGGTCGGATGTGTCTTTTGTCCCATTTCTTTTACCTTCTACTTCGCTTCTTTTGTTACTTTAACAGTTATATGTGATGTCCTCTTAACTCTTGCATACATTCTGCCTTGAGCTCTCGGTCTTCCCCTTTTTAATGTCTTTGATTCATCAGCATATATCTCTGATACCTTTAATGATTCTGCACTCGCACCAAATTTTTCTGTTGCATTTGCCACTGCGGCTGTTATATTCTTTTCAACTACTCTGGCTGCAAAATATGGCATAAATTTCAACATACTTAGTGCTTCTGCTGCTGATTTGCCTCTTACAAGGTTTATTACTCTACGTAATTTCCTTGCAGGCATTGTTATATCTGTTTGTCTTGCCTTAGCTTCCATAATCTATTTCCTTTTCGCTGTTTTATCTTGCCCTGCGTGGCCTCTAAACATTCTTGTAGGTGCAAACTCGCCTAATCTATGACCTACCATAGGCTCTGATATATATACCGGTACGTGTGTCTTTCCGTTATATACCGCTATTGTATGTCCTACCATATCAGGGTTCTCCGGAGTAATCATAGACGCTCTTGACCACGTCTTTATTACTCTCTTCTCTTTATTTGCATTTAATTTATCTATCTTTGCTTTTAAAGAATCGTGTACATATACACCTTTTTTTAGTGAACGTGTCATTAATTATCTCCTTAATTAGCGTCTTCTTTCTCTTACTATTAATTTTCCAGAGGCTTTCTTTACTCGTCTTGTCTTTCGACCTAATGCCGGTTTACCCCATGGTGTCTTTGGATTTCCTCCTGGCCCTGTCTTTCCTTCTCCACCTCCGTGTGGGTGATCGCATGGGTTCATCGTTACACCTCTTACTGTGGGTCTTATTCCTAAATGACGTGTTCTTCCGGCTTTCCCTGTCTTTAAATTCTTAAATTCAGCATTCCCAAGTACGCCAATTGTCGCTAAACATTCTTTTCTGATCATTCTCATCTCAGAACTCGGCATCTTTATCGTTACATAGTTGCCGTCTTTTGCCATCAATTGGGCTGATGCTCCAGCTGTTCTTACTAATTTTGCTCCTCGACCGGGTATTAATTCCACATTATGTATTTCCGTACCTAATGGTATTAATTCCAACGGCAATGCATTTCCTACTTGTATATCTGCTGTCGGCCCAGATACTACTTTATCTCCAACTTTTAAATTATGAGGAGTTAATATATATCTCTTTTCACCATCCGCATACACTACTAATGATATTCTTACATTTCTGTTGGGATCATATTCGATTGATGTTACCACACCTTCTATTCCGAATTTATCTCTTTTGAAATCTATCATTCTGTATGCTTGCTTATGACCGCCACCTTTATGACGGCAGGTTATTCTTCCTGTATTATTTCGTCCGGCAGTCTTTCTTATTGGCTTTAATAATGATTTCTCCGGTGCTGTTTTTG
>CANPZN010000087.1 GCA_947588785.1 Candidatus Gastranaerophilales bacterium | reverse complement strand
AGACTAAAGTCTACCCTACATTTTTAAACTTTATTATTTATTCAATGAATGAAATAAAAACCAAAGAAAGGCAGATTCAAATCTATCCTATTGCTTAAATTTTAAAAGTGCTACTGTACAAAAGGTTGCGACACCAGATTAAATTTTTGAATAAAAATTAAATGATTGTATGTAAGGCATAATAAAGTATTTACCCTCTCCCACACTCAGCGGTTGGTCATTTTTTAATCTATTGAAAAAATATCTTGCAAGTCGGCATATGTTAAAGTTTTACTTATGTTTCTATCAACGCTTATTACGGAATCTACCAAGTTCCTTTTATCCTGTTTAAGCTTTTGAATTTTTTCTTCAACGGTATTTTTGGTAATTAATCTGTAAACAAATACTTTCTTTGTTTGACCAATACGGTAGGCTCTATCTGTTGCTTGATCTTCAACGGCAGGATTCCACCAAGGATCATAGTGGATAACATAATCTGCCCCCGTTAGATTTAATCCGGTTCCGCCGGCTTTTAAACTTACAAGGAATATAGGAATTGTATTATCCGTATTGAATCTTTTAACAACTTCTTCTCTGTTTTTAGTAGAACCGGTTAAGTATTCGTGTTTGATTCCTTCTTTTTGCAGCCAGTCTTTTATTATATCCAACATATCAACAAATTGAGAGAATAATAATATTCTGTGACCTTCAGAAATTATTTCTTCCAGCATGGATTTTAATTGTTCAAATTTTCCTGATGTTCCGATTCCTTTTTTGTCTTCTTTATCATATAAACGAGGATGACAACAAATTTGTCTTAATCTTAATAATGCCGAGAAAATACTCATACGGCTTTTTTCAAGTCCATTTTCTGCAATTGATTTAAATAATTCTTCTTTTGTTGAATCAAGAACTTCAAGATAGAAGTCTTTTTGCTCAGGAGTAAGTTCACAATAAGCAATACTTTCAACTTTATCAGGTAAATCTTTTGCAACATCTCGTTTCATTCTTCGTAAAATAAAAGGATAGATTTGTGATTTTAAACGTTTTTCAACAATTTTTTCACCTCTGTCAACTATTGGAGTTACATAACGATAATTAAATTCAGATTGATTTAATAGAAATCCCGGCATTAAAAAGTCAAATATAGACCATAATTCTTCAAGTCTGTTTTCTATTGGCGTACCTGATAATGCTAATTTATGTTGTCCGTTTAACATTTTTATTGATTTTGCAGTTATTGATTCGGAATTTTTTATATTTTGTGATTCATCTAAAATTATATACCTGAACTCAAACTTTTTAAGTTTTTCAATATCTCTTCTGATAAGTGCATAACTTGTTATTACAATATCATATTTCGGAATTTCTTTAAAATGTTCTTTTCTGTCAATACCGCTAAGTTTTAAACATTTTAAAGACGGAATAAATTTTTGAACTTCATTTTCCCAGTTGAAAACTACGGAAGTTGGACATACAACTAAATTGGGTGCTTTTTTATCTTTTTCTTTTGCTTTTTGTAAAAGGGTAAGTGCCTGAAGCGTTTTTCCCAATCCCATATCATCAGCTAATATACCATTTAAGCCGTATTTATATAAAAACCATAACCAACTAAAACCTTTGTATTGATATTCTCTGAGTTCAGCATTTATACCTTTAGGAAGCGGTGCATTATCCATGGTAGAAAAAGTTGAAATTTGTTTCCAAAATGTTAAAAATTTTCGACTCATTTTTAATTTAAAACCTAGATTTTGCATTTCAGATAATAAACCTGCCCGGAAAGTTTTAACAATATATTTGTTATCATCATTTTTAAAAACTTCAAAAGTATTAAATGATTTTAAAATTGAAAATATATCACTTCCCGGAACTTCAACGAATCCATAATTTTTGACTCTTAAATATTTATCACCTTCAATAATTAAATTATAGATTTCATCGAATGAAATTTCTTCATCACCGACTTTACCATATAATAAAACTTCAAAACTATCAGTAGAATCTTTGGAGAAATCAATATCAGCTATCATTTCAAAAGGTTTGGGTGATAGTTTAAAAAAAGACATATCATCTTTTTCTTCAAATTTCCAACCGTCACCGGCTCTTTTTAAGTAATAATTATAGAAATCTATAGCATTTTCTTTTTCAATAGCCAGATTATTTGTTTGCATTGGTGCGAATTTACAGGCTAAGAGCATTTGATATGCTTGTTCTTCGTGTGGAATATTTCTTTTTACCCAATATAATAAATCTTCTTTTGGCTTTTTTATAGTTACATAAGGACTTTTAGAAGCTGATTTTGAATAAGCAACACGAGTACCGTCATAATCAAATTCTAATTCTGCTTTAAGAGCTCCGTCATAATCTAAACCCATTGTAACGACATTTAATGGCGGTTTTTGTTCAAGAGTTAGTTTATCAATTATTTCTGAGACATCACATGGTATTAATTCTCTTAATTTGGGGAGTTCTTCATATAAAAACTTAGCTCCGTCAGCATCTTTTACATCAGTAAATGTTGATTTTATAAGGTTTTGAGGGAGTGCAGAGAGTGTAACATTTATTGGAAATATTTTATTTTTATATCTTCCCCATTTTAATTGGCGAGAGAAATATCTTACTTCTTCAAAAGGAATAATATCATCTTTATCAGGACGTTTCCAATATAAAGACAAAAGAACATTTCCTACCATGGAGAAGTTAACGGACATGGATAATTTCCATTCATCATTACAGAATAATAATTTATTTTTTGATTTTCCATCAATAACATCATCTGCTTTAGCAAGGAGCTGAAAAAAGCCATCGAATTTTGTAATAGGGATATCATACCAACCGGCTTTTTTATCCAACCTTGAATTTTTCATTAATAATTGGAAGATGGCCAGTTCAATTTTTTGAGAATTGTTAAGTTCAAAATTTTCATCGGCTTTTTGAGCGGCAATTACGGCTTTTAATAAAGCTTCAATATCTCTGATTACTTTTCCTGAGTTTCTGTCCATAACAAGAATTGAAAAGAAATTTTGACGTCGTTTGGGATTGAAATGGAATATATAGCCACCCTGAGGATTTTCATTCATAAATGTTTCGGTATCTGAATAGTCGGGTTTAATTTTAAATCTGCGTTGTAGGAATTCATCATAAGCATGTTCTTCGATTGCTTTCAGAGCTACTGCAATGGCATGCTTGCACCATTTTTCTTTTAACGGGCAAGAACAAGAAGGTTCGATACCTGATTTTTTGAATTTAAGTTCAACATCATAGAAAGATTTAAAGTTTCCTTTAACTTTAGCTTTAATTCCTGTTTTGCCGACTTCAAAAGAATCCACTTGTTCTTTTTGGTGGTATTCATAGCCTCTTCTCCAACTTCCCGGAGTTGAGTTATCTTTTAGATACTTAAAATTAAAATTACAAACAGCCATGAAATCTCTTATAGTAACTTCTGCAAAAAAATAGACAAACCTTGTTTGAATATTTAGCAGTAACAACCCTTATAATTAACTGATATTTACATTATTATTATACAAAAAATTAAAAAAATAAGCAAGTAAATTATCTCGAATATTTTATTTTAACCGAATAAATTTTCACGATAAGCCCTTTGTGATACAAAGCGAAGTACGATAAAGGAAAATCAAGAGAGCGAAATTTGCGACAATGTGAAACGAACCCGAGTAGAGAAGGGGCTGAAATGAGCTACAGCGAAAGCGACGAATGACAAGCCCAAAGACAGCAAATTTCAAGACAGCACAAACTTAAAAAATGACTGAACTCAAGAAAGATAGGAATTACAAAACTATGCTATTAAATTAAGTTTATTACCTGAGTCTTTTTTATTTTTTAAATTATTTGCTTCAGATTTTATACTTTTTGCGTCTGAAGCTACTTTAAAATCTTGATTTGACGGATCAGAAGGAGCCATAGCCGATTTTATTACAGTTTCTGCTTGCTGTATAGTTTTATTCGGATCTTTTTTATCAAGAACCGGCATTTTTATATTGACATGACCACCTACAGGGATTCCGTTTGAATCCTTATCTATTACAATAGGGCCGCCTAAAGACCCTGCTGCGGATTTATGTGCCTGTTCGTGAGCATATATTTCATCATATCTCTTTTTTATAATATTTTGTTTCTGTGAATTGTAAATATTATTTGAAAAACCAATGTTATTAATCATACCTTCACCCCGATTTTATATTTTCATTATAACTCTTTTTTTTATAATGCTCAATCCTATTTAATTCTATATTTAGATTTGTAATGGCAAAAAAATATATTTATATGTTTTATAGCAGTGGTTTATTATTTAGTGAGGGGGTATTATGATTTCTTTTAATGTCGGAGTAAAAATTCCTGTTAATGGTGTATTCTCAAAAAATTACGGTGTATCTTTTCACGGTAATTCTTCTTTAAAGTCAGATGATATAAATTGCACTGATCAATTTAAATCTTCAATACCTGAAGGATATTCAATCAATGATTTAATAGATTTAGCACAAAAACCTAAAAATCAAATCGGAATGGGGGCAAATTCTGTTGTTTACAATATTCCTTTATTAGATGATTATGTGCTTAAAGTTTTAAATAAAGATGATCCTAATAATATTAATATAAAAGAATTTCCTTCTTCAGTAAATTTAGGACAGCCAGTTTGGCAAAATCCCGATAATCTGAGAATGTTAATTCTGAAAAAAATAAATGGGAATGAACATTCTATTCCAAATTGGAGTAATACAATTTGGGATAATGAAATTTACTCTCCCAGAAGTGTTACGAAAGAACAAGCAAAATTATATTTTTCACAAATTTCAGATATTGCATTATTCCCTCAATCTTCTTATGATTCTTTTGCTGCCGATACAAAATTATTAAGTGATAAAGGGTATAAATTGGACTCTATTAATCCTAATAATTTAATTGTTGATAATAAAAAGAAACAATTACATGTTATAGATTATTTTAAGGTTAAACCAAAAGAATCTGATATATATCAAAATTCATATCTTGATTTAAGTGCTATAATTCTCGATTTTACTTTATTACCTGAATTTTACGATAATTTAGATAAAGATGATCAAAAAGAATTGGTAAAAAATATAAAAATAATAAATGAAAAAACACATCAAGCAGCACTAAATACGGGATTATCAACAGATGAAGACAGATTTAAAACATATATAAGAACAACAAGCAGATGGTTTACAGCCCATAGTGTAAACAAAGAAAATGGTATGTATTTTCGTTATTATGATGTAAGACTTGATGATTTTATAAAAATGCTTAAAAATCCTGATAAATGGGCAAATGAGAGATAATAATCTTTTTAAATTGTCCGAGAGAAAGGAAAATTCAAGAGAGCAAGCACAAGGTTGCGACACTGGATTAAATAAGTCAAAGAAGTTAATATTTTTTTATATTAACTTCCTTGACTCACAATAAAATTAACTATCTTCCGCAATTTTCAACGTTCATATTTGATAATTTATCATTGATAGACATAGCAAGATAAATTAAGAAGAAAACAAAAACAAAACTTACAAGTCCTGCCCATAAAACACTTAATCCTGCCCAAAGTCCTTGCGAACCAATCATCATAACCGTAGAAACAACTAATCCGATAAGAGTTAAAACTGCCATAATATCAACAATTACTCCACCGAATTTAACAACAAATTTTTTCATAATATTCTCCTTTTAATAAACTCTTTTTTTAATTTTTAATAATTCAAAAAATCCAAAGGCGGAATTTTATTGAATTTCTCATATTTTTCAACATCTACTGTGTTTGGAGCTTGTACTTCTTCTAAAGAATCATCTAATAATTCAGACTGCATTTCAAGCATTTTTTCGCTTGCACAAGCTATATCTCTGCCTATTGATTTTATAGAAAGTCTTATAGCTTGTTCTGACGGTGCACCTTTTTCAGATACCATTTTTTGAACCTTATAACTAGCCCAATCATCAGGTAATTCTTCAACAACATCAAATTCTCCGTCCTCAATTACTCTTTTATCAACTTGAGATTTTAATATTTCTGTAACATATGGTTTCTGTGACTCAAAATGGCAAGGAAGAACAAGTTCAGTTCCTATAATTTCTTCAGGATCTCGTTTTTCATATTTTTTAAACATATCTGCAGCTGCTTGAAGATGTCCTATTTCCATCTGCATCATTTCTTCCCAGATTAATTTTAATCTGTCATCAACTTCATCTTTGTAACAGTTATAATAGTTACAAACTTCGGTAAATTCATGAACAAGCCATTTTTCAAACATAGTTTCATTCGGGTCAACTAAGGTTTCATACATTGTTACGTGTTCCTCTTCAACGTCACATATTTCGGCATATAAACGTTTTAAATCGGTGTTTCCGTACATAAATCCGTGTTCTGCGTAATAGTTATGTGTCTGTTGTTCGCCTGATACTAATGTTAATATATTTACTTTTGTTTGAGGTGACGTTTTGTCTTTATCATAAGGCTTTCTGATCCTTAAAGCATTACAGTTATGATGATATTGTGTAGGTCTGCCAATTAATACATCAGTCATTTCATGAAGTATTTCATTAGGATCAGTTTCTTCGATTAAATATGCAAATTGAGAATATCTGTATAAGTGGTCAAAATCTTCTAATAGTCCAAAATCAAATGTTTCTTTTACGTATTCATCAGGTTCATTCTGTGCAAGCCAGGCTGTTAAATCAACTGCTACTTGCTCATATCCTAAAGTTGTATCTAATACTGTTTGATTGACCGGTGATAACCAATTTATTGTTGTTTGCTGCATATCTTCTATACGTCTTATCCTTACAAGAGTTTTATTTAACTCCATATCATCGGATTTTCTAACAAAGCAATGTTTAAAACCCCAAGCCTCTGTTTCTATACCGTTCATTAATATTTGTCTTGTTCTCGTATAATTATCAGCTTCCATTCTGTTATACGGACGTTTAACAATATCATGCCAAGTTCTGATTTGTTTATCTATAGGGATACCTTTTTCTTTTAAAACATTCATTTTTTTATCCTTTCTTGTTTAAAAATTGTTCTGGAAAATTTAAGGAACATGAGCGAAATTTTGGAGCGGCGTTTTTAGAGGTGAGCAACTTTACGGCTCAGATGAGCGAATTTTCCCTAGGTGAAGTCGAGCATAAGCGAGCAAACCAGAGAGAAAGGAAAATTCAAGACAGCAAGCACAAGGTTGCGACACCTGATTATAAACAAAGTGCATGAGCAAACAGTTCGCCTACTTGGTGGTTATAATATCTGCCGTCATCTTTAGCAAACAAATTCTCCCAATGGCTTTCAGCTGTTCCGTCTGTTGAGTATGACGGATTTGTCATCATTATATGATGAGTGTTTGTGTCATACCTTAAGGGAAATATATCATTCGTCTGCATAAAACTTGGCAGTTTATCACTTGCTTGATAAAAAGCAAATAGAGCTGTATTTATCCTGTGAAGTCTTTGTTCATAAGAAATACCGCCTTCATAGTTATCATTTTCTATCTCTACTCCTGGAGCATATACTCTATTGTATTTTAATTGTTCGGATAATTCTTTTACTTTGTCAAAATCATCTCCGGTTATAAAATCTGTTCCGGTATTAAGCCCCATATTTTGGTAACGGGCAAAATCATCCGTGCTTTTTTCACCTGCAAAACTTATTGTTGTTTTTCCGCTTCTATGACGGATTTCATTTAAAATATACTGCATTTGCGGATAATCCGGCAGAGCCCCTACACCTGTGTAATTTCCCATATCATATCCGCCTATGTGTTTTGCGGAATCTATAAACATAGCTTCAAACCCTAAATTCATCAACTTTACACTCTCTTGAATGTACATTTCAACGTGTTCGGAGTTTTGCCAGCTGAATATTTCATCTTCTTTATCAGGATATGCCACTTTTATTTGGTCTGCTGAAATTACGGTTCTGAAACCTGTTTTGATCCCTCTAAAATGTGCTAAATCGTTAAAGGCTTGAAGTTGTTCTTCTGCAGAAATTTTATCTTTCAGTGATGTTGAAATTATATTATCACTGTATCCTGCATTGAGCTTTATTCCGTAAATGGAATTTTCTTCAAACGGCCCTTTATTATAGCTGTCGC
>CANPZN010000086.1 GCA_947588785.1 Candidatus Gastranaerophilales bacterium | reverse complement strand
ACAAACGTTTGCTCTTGGATAACAGAAGAGTTTCAAGTCAACATACATTTGTGAGCAGTGAGGTATCCAAACGTGCTGGACATAAGAAGAAAATTTCAGAGAAAGCATTTGATAATATTAAATCACACCATATTATCATAAATGGTTCATTGTCAGTATATTGAGAAATAGCTTCTTTTATTCCTGCAATTGTTCCTGTTTTTTTTGCTCTAATAATTTTATATTTATAATCCTTAGCAAAGCAATCTAAATATTTTTCTAAAACTTCTGATTTATAATCAGTTATTATTGTAAACAATTCATCTTTAAATTTTTGGAATATATGAAATATTATCGGTAAATTATTAACAGGTACAAGACATTTAGGTTTATTTCTGGTTAAACCTTCAAGCCTTGTTCCTTTGCCTCCTGCTTGGATTATAATTTTCATAAATTTAATTCCGCTATATAATTTTACTTTTTTTATTATATCAAAAAATTTTTAAAAGAACATTTATTTTCATATGAAATAAATGTATACCTTGTTGATTATTCCATTTAGTCATAGATTTAAGGTTCTATTTTGATTATTTAATAGTTAGATTAAAAGTTTATAGGGGTATTTTAATTTGAGAGGTTTTTCAAAAAAGAAATACAAAGATATGAATCTTTATGATTTAATATGTTATTCTCAAGATGATAATTATGATGCACTTGAAGAACTAATTAAACGTGAACAAAAAAATATATATGCTTCATTTTGCTATCTCGGAGCAGCTAAAGAAAATATTTCTGATCTGACTCAAGAAGCACTTTTAAGAATGTCTAAAAATATAAAACATTTAAAAAATCCGAAATTATTTAAATCTTGGCTTGGTCAAATTGTTACGAATCTTTTCTATGATGAACTCAGGAAAAAACAAAAAAATCTTAATCCTGTATCTATTGAATCATATTGGCTTAATGAAGATGAAGGTGATAATTGTATTCTTAATATTTGTGATAATACATTAAAACCTGATGAAAAAACATTAGGCAATGAATTAACAGATGTTATTAAAGATACGATTTGCAAATTACCTGAACATTTTAGACTTGTTATTATATTGCGTGAACTTCAAGGGCTTAGTTATGAAGAAATTGCAAGAATAACAAAAACTAATGTCGGAACGGTAAAATCCAGAATCGCTCGTGCAAGAAATAAATTGCAGGAATGTTTGAAACCTTATTTAACTTGATATTATGGAGATCTTATGAATACTACACCTATATGCAGACAAGTTATTGCAATGTTGTCATTATATATTGAACATAAATTGGATAATGATGATAAATTATTGATAGAAGAACATTTTAAAGTTTGTCCTGAATGTTATAAAAAATATTTGGAAATGAAAGATATAATTTCAAATTTACATTTGGAATATCAAAAACTTTTAAATGAATTTGAAAAAATTGAATCTAACCAGATGTTTAATATTAGAGAATATGAGATATTTTATAAAAATATTTCTCCATATATTGACGATGAATTATGTTATGATGATAGTATTAAATTTAGGCAGTATCTTCTTAAGTCAAAACCTGCCAGAACTGAATTGGCCAGTGCTTACGGTCTAAAAAATAATATAAAAAATTCTATTACGAAATATAAAAATAATCTGAATATTAACTTTTCAAAAAAGATAATTAAACAATTACGGGAAGAAAACAAAGACAATTTTGAAAATGTATATAAAAGAGCGGCTGTTGTGCTTGGTTTTATGATTTCTTCTCTTATATTTATTTCAATTTATATGGGAATAAATTATATTAATGATTATTATTCCGCAAATAATGAGACCGGTTTTGCGGCAAATGTTGTGGAATTCCCGGATAACGAAGAATTAATTGAATTTACTTTTGATGAAAATGATGAGGCTCTTTTGACTGCAAAGTAATTTTTAATATGTTATCCAAGAGAATTTCGTGTTAAGAAATGAGAGAGAAAAAGTCGATTTTAAAAGATAAACACCTACATCAAAGTCCAACACAAGATTATATTATTTATCAAAATTTGAGTTTAAAAATTTAAAACTAAATTTTTTTTTAATATAATATAAGTTATGACAAATGAACGTTTACCTGATTTTTTAAAACGAGGAATTATAGATACAGTAAAAACTCATGAAGTTAGACAAATTTTAAAAAAATTTTGTCTGAATACTGTTTGTGAAGCTGCAAGATGTCCTAATAAATCTGAATGTTATTCTAAAAATATTGCTACATTTTTGATTATGGGTAGTTTTTGTACCAGAAATTGCAGATTCTGCAATATTTCATCTCAAATTCCTGAACCTATTAATAATGAAGAACCTCATAAAGTTGCTTTAGCAATAAAATCTCTTAATTTAAATTATGCTGTAATAACATCTGTTACACGTGATGACTTGTATGATGGCGGAGCTTTTCATTTCGCAAAAACCGTTAATGAAATAAAGAAAATTAATCCGGATGTCAAAATTGAAGTACTTACACCTGATTTTAAAGGTATAAAATCAAGTATTGATACAGTTATTAAAGCTAAGCCTGATGTATTTAATCATAATATTGAAACTGTTCCATCTTTATATAAAAAAGCAAGACCTCAAGCAGATTATAAACGTTCTTTAGATG
This sequence comes from Candidatus Gastranaerophilales bacterium, assembly GCA_947588785.1. Taxonomy (GTDB): domain Bacteria; phylum Cyanobacteriota; class Vampirovibrionia; order Gastranaerophilales; family Gastranaerophilaceae; genus Avigastranaerophilus. The sequence goes on along the minus strand of CANPZN010000086.1, from coordinate 5,464 downwards.
TTTTAAAATATGTGAAAAATAATTCTAATATTTTAACAAAAACAGGACTTATGATAGGTTTAGGTGAAACTATTGATGAATTGATAGATGTTTTCAAAGATTTAGTTGATATAAATTGTGATATAGTTACTATCGGACAATATATAGCTCCATCAAAACATCATTTACCTGTTGAAAAATATTATCAACTCAATGAATATGATGAACTTATTCAAATAGCAGAAAAAATCGGCATAAAACATCCAATCTTTTCTCCGTTAACAAGAAGTTCTTATAAAGCATATGAAATTTTTTCTCAAAATTAAATAAGCAACTTTACTGTTGCACTGAGCAAGCGTAAGGTTATGACACTAGATTAAATTTGTTTTTCTCGACGATAATTTTCTACGTATAACATAATTCTATCTTTGAAAACTATAAAAAATATTCCTACGCAAACAAGTATAAATGAATTTATACAAGCAAACAATCCTATTTTATTTCCGTTTAATAATAAAGGAAAATTAAAATAAACAACGCTAATTAACATTGTTAAAGTTAGTAATAAAAATATTACTGAAAAACATGCTGCAAACTTATGCATACAAAAACCGCCTTTTCTTCATTAACTAATAAAAAACATGACACTACAAATTGAACACTCACTTCAAGTGTCAGATGAATAAGAAGATAAACAGTTTAATAATATTTTTCTCATATCATTATTATAACATTTTATTTTATAAAATAAAAGCCCCCATGAAATCATGAGGGCTTTTTTATTTAATTTTTTTTATACTTTTTCACATTCAAAGACAATTTTTTCATCTTTTAATTTAAGTACAATTTTATTACCTTCTTTATATTTTCCGGATAATATTTCTTCTGCTAAACCATCTTCTATACGTTTTTGAATTAATCTTCTTAAAGGTCTTGCTCCGTATGCTTCCGAGTATCCGGCATTCCCCAGATAATCTTTAACTTCATCCGTTACCTCAATAGTAAGATTTTGAGATTCAAGACGTTTAAACAGATCATTTAACATTAAATCTACAATTTGTCTTATTTCCGGTTTTGATAAATGAGCAAATACAATTATGTCATCAATTCTGTTTAAGAATTCGGGTCTGAATTCTTTTTTCATTTCGTCCATGACTGTATCTTTTAATTTTTCATATTTGTCTTTTTGCTCATTTTCAGCTACAGAAAATCCTAACTTGCTTGTAGAAGTAATCATACTTGCTCCTACATTACTTGTCATAATAATAATTGTATTTTTAAAATTGATATGTCTTCCTTTAGAATCAGTTAAACGACCATCATCCAGAATTTGAAGCATTATATTAAATACGTCAGGATGTGCTTTTTCTATTTCATCAAAAAGAACTACACTATATGGCTTTTTCCTGATTAATTCCGTCAAATGACCGCCATCATCATATCCTACGTATCCGGGAGGTGATCCTATTAATTTAGCAGTTGAATGTTTTTCCATAAATTCTGACATATCAACACGAATCATATTATCTTCACTTCCGAAAACAGCTTCTGCCAGTGCTTTCGCTAATTCTGTTTTACCTACTCCGGTAGGCCCTGAGAAGATAAAACTTCCAATCGGTCTGTTTGGAGATTTTAAACCGACCCTCGCTCTTCTTATTGCTTTTGATAATGCTACAACTGCTTGATCTTGACCAATAACCCTATTATGAAGAGTTTCCTCTAATTTTAAGAGTTTTTCACTTTCGCCTTCAGTAATTTTTGTTGTAGGAATACCTGTCATCATGCTGACTACCTGGGCAACTTGTTCAGGGGTTACGGTAGGTTTGTTATCTTCATTATCTTCTCGCCATTTTTGAGATAATTCACGAATTTTTTCTTTTAAATCAGCTTCTTCTTCTCTTAAATTGGAAGCTGTTTCAAATTCTTGATTCCTTATTGCTTCTTCTTTTTGTTTAATAATAGTTTTAAGTTGTTTATCAAGTTCTTTACCTTCTGGGGGTAAGGCACTTGTTTGTATTCTTAATTTTGAAGCTGCTTCATCAATAATATCTATTGCTTTATCCGGCAGGAATCTGTCATTTATATATTTGTATGAAAGCTCAGTTGCTGCAACTATAGCTTCATCAGAAATTTTTAATTTATGATGTTCTTCATATTTCGGTTTTAAACCTTTAATAATTTCGATAGTATCTTCAACTGACGGTTCTTCTATAATAATTGGCTGAAAACGTCTTTCCAGGGCAGGATCTTTTTCTACATATTTCCTGTATTCATCTGATGTTGTCGCACCAATTACTTGAATTTCTCCTCTGGACAGAGCCGGCTTTAATATATTGGCTGCATCTATTGCTCCTTCAGCTGCTCCAGCTCCGATCAAAGTATGCATTTCATCTATTATTAATATTATATTTCCTGCTTGGCGAATTTCATCCATAATTTTTTTAAGACGTTCTTCAAATTCACCTCTATACTTTGTTCCGGCGACTAATAACCCCATATCGAGTTGTATAACTTTTTTCCCATCTAATATATCAGGTACTTCCGAGTTAACTATTCTTGCTGCTAATCCTTCAACAACGGCTGTCTTTCCGACTCCGGGTTCGCCTAAAAGTACAGGATTATTTTTTGTTCTTCTTGCCAAAATTTGGATTACTCGTTCAATTTCTTTTTCTCGCCCAACAACAGGATCTAACCTTTGTTCTTGAGCTGCTAATGTTAAATCAGTTCCGAATTCATCCAAGCTGGGGGTTTTTGTTTTTCCTGATGATGTTGATGACGTTGATGATGTTTGAGTTGGTTTTGTTTCGCCCAACATTTTTATTACGTTGCTTCTTACTTTATTCAAATCTACACCAAGGTTTTCAAGAACTCTTGCGGCAACACCCTCACCTTCTCTTATTAACCCCAACAGAAGATGTTCGGTTCCTATATAATTATGCCCTAATTGTCTTGCTTCATCCCAGGATAGTTCTAATACTCTTTTTGCTCTAGGCGTAAAAGGAATTTCTACTGCAACAAATCCTGAACCTCGGCCTATAATTTTTTCTACTTCTACTCTGGCATCTTTTAGTGTAACACCCATTGCTTTTAATGTTTTTGCGGCAACTCCGGTACCTTCACCAATTAACCCCAGTAATACCTGCTCGGTGCCTACAAAATTATGACCAAGTCTTCTTGCTTCTTCTTGTGCTAGCATTATTACTTTTATAGCCTTCTCGGTAAAACGTTCAAACATTGCTTTACTTCTCCTAATAAGACTCTATATTATTTATTTTACATCATAATATAAATTATACAATCAGTTACACAAATTTAATTTTTCTTGGGCAGGAATATATCCGTTATTAACTTCTATTGCTTTTGTAAATTCTTGTTTCGCTTGATTTATTTTCTCTTCTTTTAAGTATATTTCTCCGCTGATAAAATGATTCTCCGGATCTTTATAACATATTTCTATACTTTTTTCTATTAGCTTTTCTGCTTCTTTATAATACCCGTTGTTATATAATACTCTGGCACTGTATTTATATATCTCTCGATTATATTGTGATATATATTTTATTTCACTTATTATTTTTTCTATAATTTTGTATTGCTTTAATTCAAATAACATTTCCAGATCTTGTTCGTAAAAGTTTCTTACTTGAAAGTATGTTGTATGGTTATTTTTTTGATTATTAATTAATTTTATTAAAAAAATTAACCATTTTATTGCCGGCGAATCTTCTCTTGTATTGATTAATATGTTTAATGCTTCTTTTATTTCTCCTTTTAAAAACAAACAATATCCGTATTCATATTTACTATCTGTTTTTTTAAAATAATCTTCTGCTTTTTCTAAGTTTAATTCTTTTAAGTATATTTTCCCTAATATATTAAAACTCCAGGAATCTGAAGTATTTTTTAATATTTCTTTTAGCCCGGAGTAATTTTTATCAATATAAAATAATTTTTCTATTTCGTATTTTTCCATATTATAATGTTGGCATCATCATATTATTCATCATCATTGTTTGAATCATTTCAGGAGTCATTTTTGAATAATTCATCATTAGATAATCATTATAATTATTCTTTTGTGTATTATTATCCTGAAGATCTAACATCATTGCCATACTTGATATTTCTGTATCTCTTTTTAATTTTTCAATCATTGCCGCATATTTTTCATTTTCTTCAATTGCTGCTTTATTGTAATTATTAATTTCATTTTGTTTCATATTTGTATGTTCTTGGAGTATAACATTTTGAGCACTTGGATGAATTTTACTTCCGTATCCGCCTTTTATTAATTTATCTATTTCTTGTTGTTCAGTATTTTTTACTTGTAAATTTTTTGAATTTACGTACTCTGTTAAAAACTTTTTAGGATCTGCTTTTAATTTTGCTATCTCTTGTTTATTAAACGTATAATATTGGCATTTTACGGGATTTTCCATACATAATTTTGCTTGTATTGAATATGATGTAAGTTGAGGTATTGTATTTAATTGTATTACTTTATCAAAGGCATAATGTGCATCTTTTATCATAGAAATATTCATATAAGCATTTCCCAGATAGTACCAAGCTGCCGCATCCGATTGATCTTTTGCCACATATTGCCTTAGATCGGAAATACATCCTAAAAAATTTTTATTTTTATATTTAGCTATTGCAGCTTTTAATGCTTTTGTATCTGATTGTGTCTCTGCTCCATTTGCTATTGTATAACATCCGATCATTAATGATAGTACTATACCTATTGTTATAAACTTCTTCATTTCTGTACCTCTTTATAGTGTTTATAAAAAACAATCTACCTCATTATAAATTATATACACAAATCTATAAAAATTCCTAGTATATTTATATTATAATTGAAATTTCTTTTTTTTATTTTATTTCGACTCCACTTCCTTTGAAATATAGGCTTACAAATTTTAACTTTGTTTAAAATCTTTACCCCCGTAACCTTCATAACCTGTGAATTTTTCTCGTACAACTTTAATTCCTAATTAATTTATATGAAATTCCTTATTTTTATTCATTTAAAAATATGATATTTTGTTTTAACTACTATATTAACTTTTGTAACATTATTATAATATTATATTAGTTTGTTTAGTAAACATTTCGATTATAAAATTACTAAAAATGTAGCATATATCAGAGCATGAAATCAGATTATTAAATTGCGGAGGACAAATGAAGATAAAAATAAAGGATACACTTAAACAAAAGCGTGGTTGGAGTTTGTATAAACTTGCACAAGTCTTAAATCTTCCACAACAGACAGTCTATTCTTGGGCTTCAGGTCGTACACAGCCTTCGTATGAAAATATGGACAGACTTTGTGAAACTATTGGCTGTAGTGTTGGTGAGTTGTTTGAAGCTGAACCTGTTCAACAAAAATTAAATTTAGCTGTTAATCAATAATTATTTAATCTGGTGTCGCAACTTTGTGCTTGCTCTCTTGAAATTTGCTGTCTTGGGGCTTGTCATT
>CANPZN010000085.1 GCA_947588785.1 Candidatus Gastranaerophilales bacterium | reverse complement strand
ATCTACTCCATACTTTTTTAAAGTATTTACCAAATAATCTAACTTTTCAAATTTCTTCTCTAATTCATCATTTTTTTCAATATCAAAAACCTTTGGTGAATTTAACAAATATATAAAATCAAAACCTTTTTCTTTTGCATATATAACTAAATCTATAAAATCATTAATATTTTTTATGTTATTATTATTATCACTTCTTGGCTGTTCAAATCCTGTAAATTCCGGTACATCATAAGGAAGTGAATTATACATAGTTTGAATTTTACTTTTATTAATACTTTTATTGATATCATAAAAAGCATCAATTTTTTCTTTATCAAATGGAAGAGGAATAGAAAAATAATACATAAATTAAAACCTTCAACTTTTTTTCTTAAACTAAAATTTAATCCAGTGTCGTAACCGTAAAGTTACTCATCTTTTAAAATCGCCAATCCAAAATTTCGCTTTCTTGAAATTTTCTCGGACACTTTCTTTATTTTACTATTTATAATTTAGTTTATTAATTAATAATAAATATCATATCATATTTCAATTTGTTTGCAAAATGATATATTTTATTGTCTAATAAAATTATGGATATTATTGTCAATAAGATAAAATCATTAAAAGGTGAAATTGAAATTCCGGCTGATAAATCAATTACTCATCGTGCGTTCATGTTTTCAGGGCTGACTAAAGGAATCGTCAAGATTAATAACTTTTCCCTAGGGCAAGATTGCATTTCTACACTTAACATAATGAAAAACCTTGGTTGTTCCGTTAAATATATAAATGAAAATCAACTCATTTTAAATTCTAAAAATGCACTTACTCAACCAATAACAACTTTAGATTGCGGAAATTCAGGAACAACTACCAGGCTTATGTGCGGTATACTTTCCGGACAAAATTTTAATTCTCACCTTATTGGTGATGACAGCCTCTCTAACAGACCAATGAAAAGAGTTATCGAACCTTTAACTTTAATGGGAGCTAAAATAAAACATAATAATTATAAATTACCTTTGCATATTATTGGTAATAATTTACATGCTATTGAATATAACTCTTCATTAGCTTCTGCTCAAGTAAAATCGTGTATTCTCCTTGCTGGTCTTTATGCAAATGGAACTACAACTTTTATTGAACCTTATAAATCAAGAAATCATACCGAACTTATGTTTCAATATATGGGGGCTGACATTAACATAAATCAAAATAAAGTTTCCATTAAAAATTCAAAATTAAATCCTATTGATATATCAATTTGCGGTGATATATCATCAGCCGCTTTTTTTATCATTGCCGCTTTAATTATACCGGATTCAGAAATTTTAATTAAAAATGTAGGTATTAACGAAACAAGATCCGGAATTATTGACATCTTAAAAAATATGAATGCTAATATTGACATTATTAATAACAGAATTATCTCTAATGAAAAAGTTGCGGATTTAAAAGTAAAATATTCAAATTTAAAAGCGACAACAATCCAAGGAAGCATAATTCCAAGGCTCATTGATGAAATACCAATTCTTGCCGTAGCTGCAACTCAAGCTGAAGGAACCACTATTATTAAAGATGCCCAAGATTTAAGAAATAAAGAAGCTGATAGAATTAAAGCCGTTTGTTCGGAATTAAAAAAATTAGGAGCTGATATAGAAGAAACTATCGATGGTTTCATAATTAACGGGAAAAAAGAATTAACTGGTGACTCTGTTATAGACTGCTATCATGATCACAGAATCGCTATGAGTGCTTATATTGCAGGTTTAATATGTAAAAAACCCATTAAAATTAATGAATTTCAATGGGTTAATATTTCTTTTCCGGAATTTTTAAATTTAGCAGAAAAATTAATTTCTACCTAATTGGCGGATATGATAAACGCCTATATCCCGTAGAACTGTCAACAGTAAAACTCATAATGATTCTTTCACCTTTATATGAAGATGGCGGCGGGTCTAAGTTTGTAACTTTTGACAACAGTAATAAAACAGAGTTATTTAAATCATCATTTTCTGACTTTAATGATAATTTACTTTTTACAACACCTAATTTGTCTATCGTAAATTCTATTCTGGCTTCACCTTTCCCTTGTACAGTTTGTGACTGCCATTTCTTATTAAAATCATTTCCGATATCAACTAAATATTGCCTTAAATCACTGGATACCGATGATAAATTACGATTTAATAAAGGCATTGTAGCACCATTACTCGGCGGATCTACCCATATTGTATCTAAAGCCGGAAGTTGAACTTTCGGTTTCGATTTTAACGCATCCGCAATTTTATCTTCTCTTTTCTTTAAATGAGGAGGACTTATTATAAGCAATATAACAAGAACCAATGCAATTATTAAAACTATTAAAGATTTTCTCTTCTCGATTTTTTCTTGCTCTAATTCTTCCTGCTCCTCCGGAGTTAAACGTTTCTTCTTCGGTACTGTCGGTCTTACAGGTTCTTCTTCCTCATAATCATCTTCTTCTACAGTTTCATCATATATTTCTTCAAATGTATCATTACCACATTCACAAAATTCAGGTAATTCCGTATATTCTGCTTTACATTCCGTACATCTATACATTAATTTATTCCTTTAATTTATTTCGCCTAAAAATCTTTATCTACTTTTTCAAGTAACTCTTCTCTTATAATTATTTCAAATTTAGTATTACCTAACATTGTAGTTTCCATTAAAAGAATTGCGGTCGGAAGCATTGCTGCAATACAGCTTATTACCATACCCATTACATCTCCGCCCATAACTCCCATAAAGTACGAAATGTTCATCGTCATTTCTATGAAAACTACCGCAATCGCAATAATTAAAAACTTTCTTGCTTCTTTCTTTAAGTTTTTACTGCTCTCAACACCATGTATCACTACACCATGTATATTATAATCACTAAAGCCATCTTGTTTTATAACATTTGAAGCAAATATTCTTTTCGTTGTTGCAAATGAGGTTGCAAAACAATGAAATGCAAATATAATCATTATTGTTGCAAGTGTTAAAAATACAGGTGATAATTTAAATCCGTCAGTTAACCTTATCCAACCGGCAGCTTCCGGAAAACACTCCGCAAGAACTTGTGATACACCATATGCCAAAAATGGGGCAGTTACAATACCCATTAAATATTCGAGTCCGGATTTTATTTGCAAATTAAATGAATTATTATTTATATCTTTTAATTTCTTTTTGGTTATATTATTTACAAATAATGCTATCCATTGTTGGTAATCCTTTATAACTGATTGAAAATCTTCTCTGCTTTCATAACTATCAAGTTCTTCACCTGTTTCAGCAATAATATTTTTCGTAAATCCTGAGAAAATTCCGAGGAATATACATAAAAACGTACACAATATTAGCATTTGAGGTATTAATATTGGCAGATGATATGTATCAAACATCAATTGAGATAAAGAAAATACTAAGATCAAGAAGAATATACCGCTTGAGGATAATATACATAATCTTTGAATTAATACAGATGACTGTGATATTTTTGTCTTACCTTTATTTTGCAGTAAAAGGAATTGACCTTGTTTTAAAAGCATTGTTACTATAACAAAACATATAGACACAAGGAACAATACTTTATTCTGCATAGCCTGCCCGTTTGCAGCATATACAAAAACAATATCTTTTAATATATATGCCATCAAGAACGGTACAATAAGAATAAATGCATTTAAAAATGCAAGTATTAATTCATTTTGAGATAATTTACCTCTTAAATAATTTGACTTATATGCAATTTCTTTAGAAATCAAAGCACGACGTCTTTCAATATCCGCCTTTTTTCTTTCTATTTTAATTTTTGTTTGAGCACCAACACCTTTACCATACAATGTTTCTATATCTTGTTCATTTAATTCTTCATCCTCAATCATTGTAATAGTTTTTTTATTCTCTGCTTTTTTCAAATGCTCAGCATTTTTTCTATTTGCTAATTCCAATGAGCCAGGAACAACTTTCGGATTTACCCCTGCTGCCGTAATTTTTATAGATATAAATTCATCTGAATCTGCTATCATCAATTTACACATTGATGCCATTTCTATAGCAGGCCCTATAGGCTGTCCTCTGAATAATACCTTATCAGATTTTAAATTATTAACTATCACCCATTTACCATTATCCAACTTTTGAAGAGATAATAATATATCAAAACCGGGATTGAATTTATAATGGCAATTTGGTGCAGTCCCTATATTTATGACATTTGAATCATTAAATATTTTTTCATCATTTTTTGACGTTATTGTAACTTTCATGCTTTATCTTTACCTTCCTATCATTTTAGAGAATTGTTTTAGTGACGGTTCTACTTGTTCTTCTTGGGCCAATAGTAAATTATCTATTCCCATAACAGGGCCAATAGTTTGTTTTACTAAATCCAATTTTGAAGGATGTGCATATAAAAATGCTAACGATAAATCAGGGATATATTTTAATGTTCTTTCGATATTCATTGGTAAAAGTTTCCAATTTATTTGTTTTTCAATTGCTCCTTCATTTTCCAAATCACCGAGAACCACAATTACGGGTTTATATCCTTTTTCTTTATATGCGAGAGCGTCACCAACTGCCTTTTTTAGTGCCAATCCATATGCGGTTCCGTATGCACTTTTATCATATGCTGATCTTTTTTGCATTACGTCTCTCATTGCTACCGTTTTATTCGGTTGTCCGTCATAGACTAAATATGTATCCTGCGTAACTACATATATAAGTGCTTTATCTTCCGAATCCAGTTTCTTTGCCATTTTTAATATTGTTTGCTGTTGCTTATACAGCATATCCTGATTAGACGCAGACACATCCAATAAGAATATACCCACAACAGGATGAAATTCAGATGTTTTGATATTACTCATCCCATATATTAAAAATTTTAATACCAAAGTTGCTATTACCAGCAACAAACTCAACATTATTGTTCTTCTAAACATACTACTCTCAAAACTATTGTATTACCATTAAAAATTATATCATACTTTTTTATTTTTAAAGCTCCAAAAATCAGGATGAAACAATGCCAAAAAAGGAATTAATTCCAGTCTGCCTACGAGCATATTTATAATATATATCATTTTGGAATATACACTAAGTGAACTATAACTTCCCATAGGGCCTATAATATTTCCAAAACCCGGCCCTACATTCCCTAATGATGCCATCGCTGATGTTACACCTATTACTATATTTTGTTCTATTAATACAAGAAGCACTGCTGTTATTACAAATATTAAATAGTAAAATATTACAAATGAAACCATTTGTCTTACTATATCTTCATTTATTATTATTCGATTTAATTTTATCGGATAAACTCCGGTAGGATGGAATATCTTTGATATTTGTCTTTTTAAATATTTAAATATAAATAAAATTCTTATTAATTTTAATCCGCCTGAGGCTGATCCTACTGATGCTCCGGTAAAATATAACATAAATAACAATACTTTTGCCCTTAAATTCCATTTCGCATAATCTACTGAGGCAAATCCCGTCGTAGATATCACGGACATAACTTGAAAAAATGCCGATTCAAATGCTTTCTTCCATTCATATATATGATGTGTTACCAATGTTAATGTTATACAGACAGTAAATATTACTATCATTATTATGTATAACTTATATTCTTCGTCTTTAAATAATGCCAGAAAATTTCTTTTTACAAATATTTTATACTGTAATGAAAAATTTGTTGCTGCTATGAAAATAAAAATTGCTATTGTCCATATAAATTTTGTCTGACCATATCCCATTATACTCTCTATATTCGGAGAAAACCCTCCGCCTGAAAGCGTTGATAATGAATTACATACAGCATCAAATATCGGCATTCCCATTGATATTAGTATAATTATTTCTATAACTGTTAATATAAAATATATACTCCATAATCCTGCCGCTGTCTGTCTTATTCTTGGTGTTAATTTGCTGTCAGGAGCACTGGCTCCGGGTGATTCCGCAAAAAACATTTGTCTTCCGGCTATTGCAAATTGAGGTAATATTGCTATAAACAATACTAATATTCCCATACCTCCCAACCATTGACTAAATGATCGCCAAAAAAACATCGTCTTTGGATATATTGTAAAATCTGAAAGTATTGTTGCTCCTGTTGTTGTTACACCCGATACACCCTCAAATAATGCATCTATCGGTTTTAATCCAAAATATAAAAATATTATTGCTGATAATATTGAAAATAATATCCACGCCATCAGTACTGTTGCCAATGTTTCTGATCTGTTTATATTATTAAACTCTTCTCCCTTTTTTTGACCATCACCTTTGAAAAAAAAACTCATTACATATGATATACCGGCGGTTGATAAAAATGGTATTACTGATGTATATTCCTTTAATAACACTGCACATATACAAGGTACTATCATTACTACCGAAATATATTTTAATATTAACCCTAATGTATTAAATATATACCTTAGATCCATTAACTATACCCTTTTAAAATATTCTAAAACCAAATCCGCATCTTCTTGGGTTGTAAATATTATCAAATTATCAAATGGCATTATTTGTGTTGTACCTCGGGGAATTATAACTCTGTTTCTTCTCTGAATTATCGCTATAATCGCCTTACATGGAAATTGTAAATTCATAATTGTATCTGTTTTAAAATTAAAAGGTACACATATTTCAAGCACCTTTCCCTGACCTCGTTCAACTGTCGCAAGTATTTCTACATCTGTCTTTATTAAATGATTTTCTATATCATCTATTGCTGCTCCGTTTTCAGATATTGCAACATCTATTCCAACCTTTTCAAATAAATTTGCATTTGCATTCTTTGATACTCTTGTTATTACTTTTTTTACGCCCAGTTGTTTTGCCAAAAGAGAACAAAGCAAATTCTTTTCATCATTATTTGTAACACTTACAACTACATCAGATTCTCCTACTCTTTCTGATTCCAATAATTCAAAATTAGCTCCATCTCCATTTAATACCAATGTATTTTTTAAATTTTCAGTTAACTCCACACATCTGTCGTAATCATATTCTATTATTTTAATTTTTATATTTGCTTTCTCAAGATTTTGAGCAAGCATTAATCCTACACTTCCTCCGCCTATTATTGTTACTTGCTTTACATCGTTATTTTCCTGAAAAAACTTATTTGCCAATATATCCAAAGAATAACTTGAACCCATAAATATTACTTTATCATTTAATAAAATTTCACTATCACCATTAGGTATAAATAATTCTTCATTTCTTGTTATTCCAACTATTAAAGTTTCTTCCGGAAAATTACAATCTTTTATTTTTTTATTTAAAAATTTTGTACCATCTACAACTCGATATTCCAATAATCTGGCTTTTCCATTTGCAAAATTTTCTACATCTATTGCATTTGGTACGGTTATTATTCTGAAAATTTCTTGAGTCATTAATTCTTCAGGCCATAATACATAGTCTATCATTAATTCTCTTTGATATTTTGACCCCCTTACCAATGTAAGCGAATCAACATTTTCTTTTTTACTGACAAAACATACGGTTTTTAGTTTTGTCATATTTGTAACTGTTAAACATGCTACTATATTTGCCTCATCGTTCCAGGTGCACGCTATAAATATATCTGCGGATTTTATTCCTACTGATTCCAATACATTTATATTTGAACCTGATCCTTGAATATATTCTATGTCTAATTTCTCAAAACTATCACTGTTATTTGATTCATCATCTATAATTATAATATCGTGATCTTCAAATAGGTTAGCTGCAATTAAACAAGCAAGTTCATTTGCTCCATATATTACAATTTTCATTTTTATTCCTTTATTTTGTCCTGGAATATTTTGCAAGTCAGGTACATAAGTCAAGTTCCGGAGTGATTACATGTTAATACCTGAACGGCGACGATGAGTATTAAGTGTTCTTTGGATCAAATATACTTTACTTTTAATTTTATCCGATACCGCACTGTCTTGCAGCCTATATTCATAACCAGTTTTTTACGCCATTCGTAAATTTTCATTCACACTTTCCGTGAACCCGTAAAAATTTCCTTGGACATTATACTTATAAAATAAAAGTCAAAATTTGTCTATTATATTAAGATCTTGCATTACCTCAATTTAATCCGATATCGCAAAAGCTGCTAAATTTTCAACAATCCATTTCAATATTTAATTTAATATCGCAACCTTTGGTGCAGCGGCACATTTAAAATTTAGGCAGTAGGGTAGATTTT
>CANPZN010000084.1 GCA_947588785.1 Candidatus Gastranaerophilales bacterium | reverse complement strand
ATAGGGGCATTAAAATATCTCCTGTTAATAATTATATCTCAAATAATTTTTTATATAAGATTTTGATTTTTTACTAAAAATTTGAATTGTTTGCCGCATAATGTAATTACTTTAAATTTTTTATGAGAATATAAGTCATATTCATTTTTTATTGAAAATAACATTTCTTTTTTCTTATATTCTTTTTTATAACTTTTTAAAAAGTCCTCATATTCCTTTTCATTGAAATATTGTTTACAAGATTCAAGATAATTTTTCCTTTTTTCATAAGGTATTAAATAAAATATGGATTTTATTATACTTAATTTGTATTCATTTAATTTTTCCTGATTCTCTTTATTAAATAAATTATGTTTTATTAAAAAATCCCTTATAAAATTTATATTCTCCGCTGCATTGATATGATTATAATCAAGAGTATGTGTTATTGATTTTTCTCTTAATCTGTATATATAAAATGATTTATCTATGCAATAAAGGTTATTTATTATTGCAAGAACTATTAAATTAAATGCTCCGTCTTCTTGCAATGATGAATGCGGAAAAAATATATTATTTTCTTTTAAAATACTGTGTTTTATCACTTTATTGCAGGCTGAACCTCCAAAAGTTAAATAATTTTCTTTTAAAAGGTCTTCTTTGCTATAAAAGTTTTTTAAATCCTGCAGATCTTTTTTTATGTTTATTTTTCTATACTCTGCAAAAATAGCAATATTAAAACATATTGCATCGGGGTTTAATTCATTAATTTTTTTTGAAATTTCTTCATATGTATTTAATTCTATCCAATCATCAGGATCTATGAATGAAATATATTCACCGGAAGCTCTTAAAAGCCCTGTATTACGGGCTTCTCCTACCCCCCCCCGTGCGTGTTTTTCTATAATGATAAAGCGGTTATCTCTTTGGGCATATTCTTTTATGATATTTAGAGAATTATCTTCAGAATTATCATCCACACATATAATTTCCAAATCTTTAAATGTTTGATTAATTAGAGAATCCAGACATTGCCTGATATATTTTTCTACATTATATACTGGTAAAATTACTGATATTTTAGGCATTAATCAAACTCCTATACAATATTATATAAAAAAATAAAAAATATAATATTTATTTTTTTTTATTATTCATATCATATCAGAATATATTAAAATTTGCACTTAATTCTATAAGTGTAAAAACAGAGTATATTATATTGCTAAAAATACACGTAAAATATACAATATGTTTAAAGTTGAAAAACCCGAAATGATCAATAAAACTTTTAGGCTTCCTTTAAAATTGGTGCAAGAATTACAATGTGTTGCTCAAAATAAAGGTGTTTCTCTTAATAATTTAGTTCAGCAATGTTGTGAGTACGCACTTAGTCATTTGGATAAAGAATAATTTTTTACGGTTTTACCTGATGTAAGTTTTTTGTATGAAGGGTAAAAAAATAAAAAAGAAAAAATGAAAATTTTATAATTTGGTATATCATAATATTATGATAAAAGATTTTGATAAAATTATTTTAAATATAAAACAAATGAATCTTCCTCAAACAGATTTCGTAAAATTTATGGAAGATATTCATGATCCTTTTATTGTATTGATTGCTTGTATCCTTTCACTAAGAACAAATGATAAGACAACATATCCTGCAACATTAAGAATGTTAAAATTAGGCAGAACGCCTAAAGATTTCTTAACTGTGAATTTGGAAGATTTGGAAAAAGCTATTTATCCTGTCGGGTTCTATAAAAATAAAGCTAAACAAATTTTAGATATCGCAAATGAGCTATATTATAACTATAAAAGTGTAGTTCCTAATGAAATTGATGAACTTATAAAATTTAAAGGGGTGGGAAGAAAAACTGCTAATTTAGTTCAGTCAAAGGGATATGGAATACCAAGTATTTGTGTTGATGTCCATGTACATAGAATTTCTAATCGCTTAGGTATTGTAATTACTAAGGAACCCCAAGAAACAGAATTTGCATTAAAATCGAATCTGCCAAAAAACTCTTGGAGTGAAATTAATACATTATTTGTTACTTTAGGTCAAAATATATGTAAACCTATAAAACCTGATTGTATAAAATGTAAATTATGTGAATATTGTTTATTTTACAAAAATGAGCATTTAAAAAATAACAAATGTTGTATAAACAATTTGTAATAAAAATGCAGATCAAAGTTTTGACATGCATTTTTCTTTACTTAATAAAATTTAATTCGGTGTCGCAACCTGCCGCTTGTTTTGCCCTAGTTCCTTATCTCAAAATTTTCTCGGAAAATATTAGTTTTTGGGCATGCAACAATTTTTATATTTTTTACCGCTTCCGCAAGGACATTTATCATTTCTGCCAACATGAGAATAATCAATTCCCTCTTTGCTTTTTTGCTCTTCCTGAGTGGTTACTTCTCCCATCATTTGTTCAAAAATCTTGGAAGCATATAAAACACTTGCTGATGAAAAAATTTTCTTTTCTACTGAATCTGATTTGTAATAATTAAGCAGTTCATCTAAGGTATATGAAGTTTGTAAAATTTCATTGGTTCTTTCCATAAAATTGGTATATTTTTCCGCAACCTTTTTTATTGTATTAGCGGATACTTTATCGTTTTCCAAAAAGCTTTTTATACAATCTTTATAACCTTGAATTGTTTTATAATCTTCGACTTCATATATTTTACAAAATGTTTGATAAAACGGAAGTACAAATAAACCAAGTTCTTTATCATATATTATTCCAATATCATAAATGGCAGAATGAGAAGAAAATCCTTCTAATGATTTCTCCATAAAATTAGAATATGAATTTTTAAAATCTGAAACCGTAAAATATCTGTTATTTTCTACTTGTTTTATATTTGCTTCGATATCTTTTTTCTCCGGCATTATGCCATCATCACAATATACATTAAACATATTGATTAAATTATCAGCATGTTCATTTGTTGTTATTATTTCATCTGTATTAAAACATTCTTGAAATTTAATTCCGAAATCTTTAATTAAATCTTGAATCTGTTGAAATTTTTTAGGATTCTGCTCATATGCATCTTCCGGTTTCTCTATAATTTTTGCTATTGCATATTTATATACTTCTGATTTGTTTATACTCGATAATACATTTGATACTTCAAGTAAATAAAATTCCTCTTTCATTTGAAAAATTCTGCATAAAGCAAATTGACCGGGTGTTATTCCTCTAAAATTATTCATTTTTACAAGAGATAATACTTTATACATTTTTTCATTAATAAGATTATATAACTCAAATCCGTTACTTAATACCCTTCTGACTTCAAATACAGAAGAAAATGATTTCGATAAATATTTTAATATTTCTTTTTCTTCTGTTGTTAATTCTTTATTATTTTCTTCAAATAATTGTATTATTGTTTTTCTGTCTTGTGTTAATCTTCTTTCAAATACATAGGGAATAATAAGAGCTTGCACTCTTGTTGTATCATAATGTTTCGCTGACAACGTTGCAAGATATTCTTCAAAATCAGGTTTTGTTATTTCATTTGATATTACAAAATTCATTAACTTTGTTATTGTTTCTGAAATTATTGATAATTTTTCTATAACTGACATAATTTATTTTGCCTCTCCTATTTTTATTATTGCGGAATGTCTTGCGGTTTTACCTTTTTCTTTTCTATATGAAAAAAATATATCAGACATACAGCATGTGCAATAGTCACAAATATCTATATTTTTTACTCCACTGTTTATTAATTGGTATTTATTTAATAATTTTAAATCTATAAAATATTTATTTCCTTTTTGTTCATATAATTCTTTTTGATTCCTATTTTTTATTAATCTTTCAAATACTTCTTCATCTGTTTCAAAACAACATTTGCCAATAGCAGGCCCTATTAATGCGGTTATCTCTTCAGGATTTGTTCCCATCTCTTTTGTGATTATTTCTACTGTCTTCTTTGTAATTTCAGATTCAGTTCCTCTCCATCCGGCATGTATAACCGAACCTATATTATTTTTTTTATTATATAAAATTATGGGTACACAATCAGCATAATTTAACATTATTACACTATTGTCAATATTTGTAATTAATGCATCCGTATCTTCATATTCTGTTTTATTTTCTTTTACTATACTTATATTGTTGCTATGAATTTGTTTTGCTGTATATATTTTATTTACTTTAAACTTTTCAAATAAAGTTTTTTTATTTAATAATGCACTTTCTTCTAAATCAGGTCTGTCTTTTGGTGTTAATACAAATTCTCTTGTCGTAAAAAAACAATCACAATCTTTTATTATTGTTGATCTTAATATTCTTTTACCGTTTATACTATCAAAATAATACATTTACTTATTCTTCTTCAAATCGTTTTTCAATATTTCTTTGTGTAAGATCAATAGTTGATTCAGATAACTTATATATTATAACATTTTCGGCTGAATTTATTATACCTGCTTGTTTCGCAAAATTTTCTATTGTCATGCTTTGTTTAAACCAATGTTTGTTATTTATTAAATCTCCGGCTTCTATATTTCGTCCTATTGCCCCATATATATCTATCATTACATTTGCTACAATTTCTTGTCCGTCCCAAAAATCTTGTACCTTGTATGTATCTGAAGCTGTAATAAGTCCTGAACCGTTTTCGGCTGTTTGAGGATTAATTTCCAATGATGTAGAACCGCCAAGACCGTAAAACTCTATTGTCGCTGTTGCTTTATTTGGTATTTCTACATTTTCTTTTGTTACTATAAATGATACAAATACTTTATTATCAAATATTTTTACATCTTGAACATGCCCTATATTAATTCCCATAATCCGTACCGGTGAACCTTTTACAAGACCGGATACATCATTAAAAAATAAATAGTATGTGTTTTGTATGTTTTCTTCTATTTTATTTCTGTATACAGAAAAATAGAATATTGAAAACCCTATTAACAACCATATTGTTATTTCTAAAATCCATATATATTTTTTCTTCATTTTAATATTATAAATCAAATTAATTTTTTTGTATTCGATATATGTAAATTAATAAAACTATTGCAAATATTATAAATAAAATTGACATAATATGAGCAATATGAATGTCTGCTATATTTAATACGCTATCAATTCTGATTGATTCAATACATAATCTTACAATTGAGTATAATATTAAATAAGAACAAAATATTGTTCCTTCTTTGATTTGTACTTTTTTCTTTAGAAAAATTAGCATTATTATAAATATTATTAAATTTAAAATTGATTCATATAAAAAAGTCGGGTGAAAATATTCATAACTCCTATATTCTATAGGTCGCAGACAATATGGAATGTATAATTTAATCGGAATTGATGTTGGTAGTCCAAATGCTTCCGAATTGAAAAAATTCCCCCATCTCCCTATTGCTTGACCTATTATAATTCCATATGAAAATAAATCTGCAAGTTTAAAAAAATTTAAATTTTTCTTTTTGGTATATATATATCCCGCAATTATTCCTCCAATAACAGCTCCTTGAATAGATATTCCTCCATTCCAAATCGCTAAAATGTTATCGGGATTATTTAGAAAATATTTATAATCCATTATAACATAATACAATCTTGCACTAATTATTCCGAATATAATTAATATAAATGAAAGATCAAAAATTGTATCAACTGTTATATCTCTAAAATACTTCTTCCTCAAATAAAGAATTACTAATAAACCAATCAATATTGATAATGACATTATTATTCCGTAATAATGTATATCAATTGAATAAAAGCTAAATGCAATATGACCCGGTGATTTAAACATGTTATTCGTTATTTAATTCATTTTCATATAATTTTGATTTTTCTTCATATAATTGTGTATATTCTTTAATTTTTTTATTTAATTCTTCTATTTTTTCGTTTACTTGTTTAGTTTCAGGTGCATCTATTTTTTTAACCAAATAAGTATTATATCATCAAGTGATAATTCTTCTTTATCACCTAATGCATCTTCTTTTTTATCGAGTATTTCAAATGCAATAGCTTCTTTTGCAACAGCCATTGTATAATATGCATCATAAAAATCAGATTTCAATGTCAGAACTTTATCTAATTCGCTTAATGCATCTTGATATTTACCTATATTATTATATGCGAGTGCTAAGTTATAATGAGTTTGATATATTTCATCATCTAAATCAAGACTTGATTTTAAACGGCATATTGCTGTTTCCGTATCACCTTTATCAAGGTATGATACAGCTTTATTATTAAGTTCTTTTATCGCAAAATTATTAATACACGCTGTAGTTAAAACAGACATCAACAGTATTGTAAATAGTAACAATATTCTTTTCATATGTAATAAATCCCCTGTTATGTTAAATACTATAAAGGGAAATTGAATATTTTGCAATATTTTTAAATTAGTATACAATATTTGGAGGAAAAGTATAATGAAAGAATAAATTTATGTCAGATTCAGAAAAAATAGTTTCTTTAAAAAATATAAGAAACAAAACAAAAGAACTTAAAAAAGAAGAAAAAAATACCGCACAAGAACCTGTATATTGCAGTTTCTGCGGCAGACCTAACACTCAAGTCGTTAAAATGGTTCAAGGTCCGGGGGTAAATATTTGCTCCGAATGTACTATGATTGCTGTTCAATATCTTATCCTTGAAGATAAATTGCCATCAAACGAAGCTCAAAAAATACTCGATATTTTTTGGAGTAAAATAAAATAATGGCTGAATTATCTAAACTTCAAATAAGAGCAAAAATATTATTAACTATCTCTAAACTAAAACAATTAAATGAACTTTCAGAAGATAATCTTAATTATTTCTATAATGAACTTATTGTAATCGATGATAAATCTTTTCTTTTTGAAGTCTATCTGAAAGAGTTAATTAAAATGAATGAGCAAGAGTGTATTTATTCTGCCTTGATCCTAAAAAATATTATTCCGGAAAATATCATTCAAGATAAAATTTTTAGTGTCTTTAAATCTGTAAATTATTCTGATGATATAAAATATAAACTTGTTCAATTCCTTAAATATGTCGGAATTAATTTTGATTATAATTCTCTTCCGCAATATTTTGAAAATCCAAAAGAAATATTGGACTCTGATACAAAAAAATTACTTGAATCAGCTGTATACAACCCTGAAGCTATGCTTGATTTCTTAGATTTCGTTGCTTCTGTACCAAATAAAGACAGATTAATCCTTTTACGCTCATTAAAAGAAGATTATGACGGTGATAAACTTGCTAATATTATATATCCAATATTATATTCAAATTTTGATGATGATTTCCTCTCAGAATCAGTAAAAATTCTATCAGAATCAAAATCTTCATTAGCAATTGCTCCATTTAAGTACTTAATTAACGTAAGTAAAAATTCTGATATCATTAATGCTTGTGAATTGGGATTGAAAAAATTAAAATTAGCAGGTGCAACTCTTGAGCAGGCAGATAAATATTATAAAAATACCTTAAAAAATACGGTAATTTCTCAAATTTTTACTACAATCCCAGATGGTGCAGGAAATCAGGCATTTATAATTACACGTTATAATAATAACGATAATAAATATTCTTTGTCGGCTGTTGTAATTAGTGATAATATAGGTATTATAGATTGCTTTGGTTTCTATAAAATTTCAAAAAATGAAATAATACGTGTTATTGATAAATTCTATAATTCAGAGGGAAAATATATTGTTAGTCCTATTTATGCTAAAAAAAGAATTGAAGAATCAATAAACTTAACAATAAAAAATAAATGTACTTTCCCTTATGAATTTATATGTTGGAATGTGCTGTTGTCTGATATTTCTATTGATAATTTTAATATTGAACAAGAAATATTAGAAAATATTCAAAAAGAACACTTGAATGACGACGATGATTTAATGAAAAATCACGAATTAAATAAAGATAAGTGTATTAATGTTAATTCAGAGATAAAGTCTGAAAAGGATGATATTCTTGAGTTATTGACTAAAGATTATACTTTCCGCTGGTATATAACACCAGATGAAAATACAAATCTGCAAAATTTAATAGATTATATATATAATTTAAAACAAATTGATATTAATCAAGTAAATGAAAAGCTAAAAGAATACATAAATATCATTTTTGATAAAGAAAGTGAATCTTTGTGGAAAAATAGAATTTTAAATATGATCTATATATTACAAGAAAATAAAAAATATAAAGATGCAGAGCTATTTTATTTAATGATTAAAAATGATAAGTACTATGAAAATTTTAAATATGTATTAATGCAAAGAAGTATATTTAATGC
>CANPZN010000083.1 GCA_947588785.1 Candidatus Gastranaerophilales bacterium | reverse complement strand
TAACATACGGAATAGATATAGTAAAAGATATAGAAAATTTTAAAAACCAGTTAATTAAATATCTACATGAAAATTGTCCTAATATTTATATAAATTCTTAAAATTAACTTACCAAAATAATCAAACTGACTGTTAAAAGAAATCAAACTGAGTGTTCAGTTACAATTTGCGAGTGGCGTATTGAAAAGGTGAGCAACTTTACGGTTGCGAGGAGCAAGCGTAATGTTGCGACACTAGATTAAATAAATTGCTCGCAAGTTTCTTATTTAAACAAGAAATTAAACTTTCTTTTAAATTTATCAGTTTTATTTTCAGAATTTTCTGTTACATCATTTGCATCTTTAATACTTTCATTTTCCATAATAGGATCCTTTACTATTTTTTATAATCTTTTGCTTTAATTTCAACAAGATTAATTCCATATTTATCACATAATTATATTTTTATTCATTTATTTACCTGATTAAAGAAAATAATTCTATCGGACTAATTAAAACTTCAGGTAATTTTTTATAATATTTGTCCTCTATAGATATTTTTTCTTTATTAAAATCTTGAACAAATTTTGTTAAGTCAAACTTTTTATTTGGATTAAATTCTATTTTAGTTATGTCTAAATATTTTTTTTAAATTTGTTTCGTATAACCGTATATAATATCATCATTATTTAAGCTATTACAGTATTTTTCTTTTTCGTCTAAAATTTGAGCATATATTGTTTCTGCATTTTTATAATATGTATAATAAAAAGCACACATTTAAAACGGATTTAGAAAATTGGCAAGAAATATAACTTTGATACTGAATACGTTACTAATGATGTATTACTAATTGATAAAGACGGTAATTATTTTTATCCAAAATGTAAATGCCACGATATACACAAAAAATGCAACAAAATAACTATTTTGGTAAAAAAACACCTGTGATATGCAAAATAATGTACCAAAACTGATTATTTTCAGATGTTATAGTTATTTATGCAACATATACTTTAACTAATATTCATGCTATGATTAAACTGTAAAATGTAAGATAATATAGTTAGAATGGTAAAAAAGTAATATAGGAGGTTTAAAATGAGCGAACAAACACCTTATGGAATTGAAGAACAGGACATTAAATTTGATGTAGTAGAATTTGCAGAAAACCCTGAACCAAGATGTCCTTGTATATTACTACTTGATTGTTCAGGTTCAATGCAATCAGGTAATGCCATAAAAGAACTAAATAATGGATTATACAGTTTTCAACAACAATTAAGAGATGATGAATTGGCTTCAAAACGTGTGGAAGTTACGGTTATAAAATTTGACTCTAATGTAGAAATCTTAAACGAATTTGAAACCGCAGAAAATTTTGTGCTTCATGAACTAACTGCAAGTGGAATGACGTCTATGGGGCAAGCTATTGAACAAGCTGTAAATATGCTTGAACAAAGAAAAAGATTATATAAGGCAAATGGAATTTCATATTACAGACCTTGGATATTCCTTTTAACAGATGGTGCACCTACTGACGATTGGGATAATGCAGTTGATTTAGTACACGAAGGTGAACATAATAAACAATTTGCTTTTTTTGCGGTTGGTGTTGGTCATGACGTAAATATGGATATATTAAGACAAATTTCTGTTAGACAACCTTTAAAACTTGTTGGACTAAAGTTTACTGAATTATTCCAATGGTTATCAAATTCTATGTCGTCCGTATCCCGTTCAATGCCGGAAGATGAAATAACCCTTGAAGCACCAAGCGGATGGGCAAAGATATAATGAATTGGAAGTATATAGCCTCATCTGTAAAAGGCATTTCTCACGAAACTACAAATACCCCGAAACAAGATAATTACAAAGCCGGTATTTTAACAATTAACGGTAATAATTATCTTTTTTGTGCTGTGGCAGATGGAGCAGGGAGTGCAAAACATTCTGATATTTCTTCTAATTTTATATGCAAATTGTTTGTGCGAAAAACTAAGCTATGGTTAGAAAATAATAATATTGAAAATATTACCAGAGATATTATTATTGAATGGTTTACATATTTTCAAAAGGTAATGAATAGAACCGTAGCATTGTACAAACTCGATTCTATAAAAGATTTGGCAACTACCCTTCTATTTTCAATAATTAGTGAAAATTATAATGTATTTATTCAAATAGGCGACGGTATTATTGCTATAAATAACAAAACCAATATGGAATGTGTATTTTTACCACAAAATGGGGAATTTCTAAACACAACTAATTTTGCAACACAAGATAATGCACCAGATATATTTATGTTTAAAACCACAAATGAACCTATAAAAAGAATTGCCATGCACACAGACGGCATTGAACAAATTGCTTTTGATTTTGCTAATCAGAAACCTTTTACACCATTTTTTACACCGTTTTTTAATGCTGTTGAAAAATTAGAAGAATTTGGATATTCAGAAAAATTATCAAAACAGTTGGAAATGTTTTTACGCTCAGACAGGGTGAATAAAAAAACTGATGACGATAAAACATTGTTTATAGCTGTTGCTTGTGGAATTTCTCGCAATGAGGTAATACAAACTGATGAATAGTTTTGATTATGTTAGAAATGGGAAGAATTATTATAATCAAAAATTGTATAATGAAGCAATTTCTGAATTTTCAAATGCCCTTGAAATTGATCCAAATAATGCTGAAGCATACGAATATAAAGGATGTTCATATTATTTTATTGAAAATATAGAAAAAGCATTAGAAAACTTGAATTTAGCAATAGAGTTGAATCCTAATAGTTCAAATGCGTACTGTTATAGAGGTGCATGTTATTGTTCTTTACAAAAACAAGCGATTTCAAGTGAAGTAATTAGTTTTGATAAACCAACATCTTTTGACTTTAAAGGATATACTTTTGATACAGTATCAAGAAATGATATTAAAAAATGTATTTCAGATGAAAATAAAGCAATACAACTTGATAAAAAAAATTTACAGGCATACCACATGCGAGGTGTAGCAAACTACTGGCTTGAAAATTACGAGCAAGCACTTATCGATTTGAACAAAGTTATTAAAGAATATCCTAATGAAGATTCTTACGATATTAGAAGCCGTATATACTATTTTACAAAGAACTATGAATTAGCAATAAAAGACTGTGAAGAAGTAATAAAATTTAATCCCAATAACAAAAATACTTATGATTGTTTAGGACGAATTTATTATAAGCTGGAAGATTTTAACAAAGCCATAGCGAATTTTACAAAAGCAATAAGGATTAAATTAAGTTCAGATATGGCTTTATATTATCGTGGCTGTTGTTATTATTTTAAAGATGATTACAAAAAGGCTTTAACTGATTTTGAAAATTGTATCAAATATAACCCGCAAAATTATAGTGCCTATGATTATAAAGGAAGGTGTTGTTGGTTTATTGGTAATTTTACACAAGCAATTAAAGATGAAACTATGTCAATTTCTCTTAATAATCTTAATGGCAGTGCTTATGATTTTAGAGGACGTGCCTATTATTTTTTGAAAGATTATATAAGTGCTGTTCGAGATACAACACATGCTATTGAATTGGGAATAAAAAATTACAGTGTGTTCGATTGCAGAGGTCGAGCTTATTTTAATTTAAAACAATATGAAAATGCAATAAAGGATTTTAAACTTGCACTATGGATAAAGCCAAATAATGAAGAATTATATGAATTTCTGAAAAAAGTATATATCCAAATGAAAGCTGAAGGGTTGGTGAAATAACTATGCCAACTACCCAAACGCAATATTACGATAAATTTCACAATCCGATAATATTAGGCGAACAAATTGGTATTGGTGGTGAAGGCCGGGTTTGCAAGATAAAAGGAAATTGTAAAGTTGTTGCCAAATTATATTTAGATAAAGCTCTGCAAAAAGGTGATAAATCAGGCAAGATTAAAGCTATGTGTGCCTTATATAATAATGAACTGGCAAAATTTTCAGCTTTACCACAAAAAGCAATATATGATTCTAATGACAAAGTTGTTGGTTTTACCATGGAATATCTAAACCTTGATGACTTTAAAGAAATTCACCTTTTATATGGTACAAAAGACAGAAAAAAATATTTTGATTATGCAGACTGGGGTTTTATGGTACATTGTGCAAAAAATCTGGCATGTGCTGTTGAAACCTTACATGAAAAAGGAATTGTGATAGGAGATATAAACGAAAGTAACATTTTAGTTGATAAAAATGCAATGATAAAACTTATTGATTGTGATTCATATCAAGTTGAATACAATAACAAGTTTTATTTATGTGAAGTTGGAAAACCCGAATATACAGCACCGGAATTACAAGGAAAATCATTTAAGGGAATACACAGAACTAAAAATCATGATAGCTTTGGTCTAGCAATAATGATTTTTCAGATATTAATGTTAGCAAAACACCCTTATTCCGGGATTAATGCACCTCCAGACAGAGGTGAAGCAATAGAAAAAGGATATTATTGTTTTGATTTAAATTCGCTGCAACCGAATCCTAATTCTGCACAATGGTATTATTCTCAATTATTTTCTACTCTCAATTACGAAGTTAAAGAATTATTTGAAAGAGCATTTACAACAAATTCAAGTCGTCCTACCGCTAAAGAGTGGATAATTGCTTTAGATAACCTTGAAATAAGTTTACATAGTTGTACGATAAATAAGAACCACAGATATTATGGGGATTCTTGTATATGGTGTAAACTAGAACAAAGAGGCTTTAAGCCTTTTAATACATCTGCGAATTCGTATTCGCAATATAACAGTACCACATATCAACAAACACCTTATAAACCTCAAACAAATTATACAAAACCTAAACAACCGCTTAAACAACAAAAACATCAGCCTAATCAAGCTAAAATTACATATAAACAATGGGCAAGACAGCAAAGTATTAATGCAAAACCCAAACAACCACTTAAACAACAAAAAAATTCGCAAAATCAAGCCCAAATTACATATAAGCAATGGGCACAAAGTATTAATGCAAAAAATCAACAAACGAAAGCAAATACAGCTAGTGCACAAAATAATAATACAGCAAATCAACAAGCGAAAGCAAATACAGCTAGTGCACAAAATAATAATACAGCAAATCAACAAGCGAAAGTAAATACAGCTAGTGCACAAAATTATAATACAGCAAATCAACAAGCGAAAGTAAATACAGCTAGTGCACAAAATTATAATACAACAAATACTGCCTCTTCATATAAAAGACCTATAAGTAAAAACAATGAAAGTAAAATATGGATAATAATTTTAGGGATATTATTTATAATAGGGCTATACGGCAAACATTTAGAACAAGAGAATACCGTACCTGTTGATAATACTGTTCAACAAGAAAGCATACAACCTCCGGAACAAGTAGTAGAACCGCAAAAAGTTTATACGGAAGCAGAAAAACAAGCGGATATAAAAGCATATAAAGAAAAATTTATTGCGAGAGTTAAAAAGCATTGGCAACCTCAATATAAAACTTTTTTGATTGACAATAACGGTTCAATTCTTGTAAAAGTCGATAAAAATGGTGATATTTCCTTCCCTGAATATGAAACAGAAATTGCTTTTGGCAACGCTAATACTGACAATATGAAATATACAATTCAATACGGACAACCTTATGACAAACTGCCGGAGAGTTATGATAAAGATTTCCTAACATTTAGAATTTATTTTGAAGGAAATGAAGATTTATACTGGGGAAGAACTCAAGAAGCAAAAGGAAGTTATCAAGTTAGTTTAAATCCTATAAAACAAACAAGTCAAAAAACCTCTACAACACAACAAAAACAAACAACTAATAATTCTGCACCTGCACAAAAAACCAAAACCGCTACAACCTATACTGACCCCAATATTTATTTAACAGCAGTAAATAAAATGTTAGAAGAAGAACATTATCATAAAGAATATCCTATGACTTGTATTGCAACAATCACACCGTCCATTCCCAGTAATGTAAAAATTACAAAATTTACGCAAAATTGTGATATTGCGTTCCATTTATTATCAACAATGGATATTCCACAATTTAAAGATAATAATGGTCATATAGTACCGTTGATTGTTAATTTTTCGGGAAATTCTGCACCTGTTGCAAAATTTCAATATCAACCACCTGTTCAGAAGGTTAATTCTGTGTCAAAAAGTTTGAATACAAAACGAAAACAAAATCCGGCAAAAAATAAGTCGGAATTAAAAAAAGAAATGGATTTTTTCTTAGAATAGCGAGGTCAAATAATGAAATTAATAAAAAATGTTTTTATAATATTTATGTTTAGCTTATTTTTTACTAATAATGAAATCTATGCGGAATCATGGATACCTGTTCAATCTGAAAGCACAAAATATGTCGAATTAGACTTAGATAGCATAAAAAAAGAAGGTAAAGTTATAAGTTATAAAGTCAGACGTTACGACGGAAAGAATGTTATAATTGACACCTTTTCAACTGATTTTAATAGTAACAAAACAACTTTACTTAACAAATTAGTTTATAATGAATACGATTATGAAAAAGAAAAACATACATTTTTATCTACAGAAAAACTTTATACAACACAAAAAATAATTTCACCTATTAAAGCAGATAACCTTCAAAATGCACTTCTAAATTTTTTAACTCTTGTAGCTGACACACCTTCATTAGATTCAAATATTGACTGGCAAGGATATTTTAATAAACAACAGAAAAAAATGCAAAAATACTGGCACCCAAATTTAATATATTACTGGTACTATCCGGATGAAAGAGCTGTTATTGACGTTACGATGGTTATTAATAAGAATGGTGATATTGTATATCGCTATATTGCCTCCCAAAATAATTCAGATGAACACGCTAAAAAATTCAATGAACGATTAAACGAGCAAATAGATAATGTTTTTTATAATGTGCCAAAATTTGAACCCTTACCTAAAGAATACAAAGGTGACAACATTGTTTTAGTTATGAGATTTGAATTTTCATTAAAACAGGATACAAATATGAGAGGAATCTATTTTGATGATAGAGGTTTTGGGGATTTATTAATGGGAAAAAATATATCCGTACCTATTTTTTTAGGACAAATATTACTACTCCCTCTCAAAATACCATACAGTTTATTATTTGAATAATAAAGGAAGTTTTTATGAAATTATTTAAAAAGATTTTTGCACCTATTGTTCAATATTATGAAAAAATAAAAGCTGAGGCAGAAGAACGCAAACGCAGGGAAAATTTAAGAAAACAGCGAATCAACTATATTAAAACAAACGGCAAATATATATCCGCTTTAAGAAATCTAAATAACAGTATTTGCTTTAAAAATATTGAATCACATCCGAGATTTAAGCGTATCTGTAACAGTAAAGCTCAATTAGATAACTTTAATATTGATAATCATATGTTACTTACTATTGAAGATAGTTCAGACTATTTTACAGGCATGGTTAAAGCTGTGCAGTACAACAGAAAAAAACATAATCAATATGAAGAACAATACAAGAAAATCTTATATGACGTCTATAATAGTAAATATTATTCTCAATATGCCGTATCTACAGTTATTGAAGCAGATGAATTACAAACAATAGAAATGCAAGAGTGCAAAAGAAACAAGAAAAAACCTATTGAAGATTTTACCATTGAATTAATTGTATGCTATACAAGCCCACAGGGCAGGAATGAATATACGAGAACCTATAAATTTGATTGTGCAAAAATTGAATATTACCTAAATGAATATCAAAAATTACAAAAAAATAAAGAATCAACAGTATATCAAAGACAGCTCATGACAGCAAAATTACGTTATGAAATAATGAAACGTGACGGTTTTAAATGTACGATATGTGGTCGCAGTCAAAAAGACGGTGCAAAATTACATGTAGACCACATAATGCCCATTTCAAAAGGGGGTAAAACAGTAGAATCAAATTTAAGAACACTATGTGATATGTGCAATTTAGGTAAGAGTGATTCATATGACCCTAATGGATTAAATTAGGTATAAATCACCTATGACAGAAGATAATATTAAATATATTTCATGCCCTTGTAACTGATGGGGTGGGTAGTACAAAGGTTAAAGGTATAGAATATAGAAAAGGACAAAATGTTATCATTGATTCTTTAACGAAAAACATTGTTTATATGCTACCAGAAGCTGAAGACATGGCTAATTAATGAAAGGATTTAAAATGTATTAGAAAGCTCTCAAGATTTGAGAGCTTTCTAAATTGATAAGTTTATTAAATTATTATGTTATTAATCT
>CANPZN010000082.1 GCA_947588785.1 Candidatus Gastranaerophilales bacterium | reverse complement strand
ATACTAAATTAAATAAAAAAAGTAAATAAAAAAAATTAAAGTTCATAGCGAAGTATAGTAAAACTTCTTAGCGAAGGAATGGAAAAAGCCCCGTTTGTTTGAAGGCCTGAGTTACGGGGCTTAAACTGAGCTTAGAAGTATTCTATACGGAGCTAAAGAACGTAATTTTTTATTATTTACTAAAAAAATAAATAAAAAATAATGAATAGCAGACTAAAGTCTACCCTACTACCTTATTATTTTTAAAAGGTGCCGCCAATTTTAAAACAGCAAGCGGAAGGTTGCAATACTAAATTAAATAAAAAAAGTAAATAAAAAAAATTAAAGTTCATAGCGAAGTATAGTAAAACTTCTTAATGAAGGAATGGAAAAAGCCCCGTCTGTTTTAAGGCCTGAGTTACGGGGCTTAAACTGAGCTTAGAAGTATTCTATACGGAGCTAAAGAACGTAATTTTTTATTATTTACTAAAAATAAAAAACTAATGAATGGTAGACTAAAGTCTACCCTACTACCTAAAGAATGCAATTTTTTATTATTTATCAAAAAAAATAAATAAAAAATAATGAATGGCAGACTAAAGTCTACCCTACTACCTAAAGTCTACTTTACTCAATACTTATTAATTTCAAGGATTATCCGAGAAAATTTCGTGATAAGTAACATTACAAAGCAAACAATTGAAGTAAAGCCAGGATATACACAAGACCGCAAAATAAATAATTTATAGATTATTATCTAATTTTCTTCCATGAGTATCACTGCCGCCTGTTTTAATAAGATTATACTTTTCTGCTATTTTAATTACAATCTGTTTTGAATGAAATTTAAGAATACCTCGAAGACCATGGTAAGGATAATATACCTCAACTCCTTCTAAGCCAAGATCAACAAGATCTTTAATAAATTCTTCTAAAGAAAAAGTCCATATACAAGCCGGATGGGCTAAAACCGGAATACCTCCCGCTTTTTTTATTAAATCAATAACTTTTACGGGATTTCTTAAATTAAATAATCTAACAATATTATGAGTTCTTCCTGCACGAGTTTTTGCAAACAATTCTCTTATCTGCATATTATCAATATCAATACCATAACCGAGAATATGAATTAAATTTCCTTTAAAGAAGCAATCAAACTCTACAGCCGGTATAACTATATTTTCAGCAAGTATATTTGTGGATAAATATGCATCAATATTATTATGATCTGCTATTGATATATATTTTAAATTATTCCTTTTTGCCTGATCTACAACTTCAACAGGAGAAAGTTTACCGTCTGATTCATTTGTATGAATATGCAAATCAGCAATCTTAAAATAATCATCTTCCGTTAAAGATAATAATATCTTTTTCAATTCTTCTTTTATCATGATAAAATTTATTCAACCTTTATAAATATGCTAATATAAAAATCTAAAAAGAGGAAGCATGTCACACAAAAAATCTAACAAAATTATAAGTATTTTTCAAATATTTTTTTATTCAGCCAAAACATATTTTCTATATCTGGATCAAATTACAAAAAGATTATTATTTCCCGTATTCGGTCAGCTAATTTCATTATATATGTTAGGATTTATTGCTTATTTCTTTAATAGAAATTATGATAATTTAAGAAAATCTTACCCTTTTTTTGAAAATGATACGAATTATTATTTAATAATTTTAATTACTATATTACCATTTTTAATCATTTTCATAAAAGCTATGTACGAATATATAATTTCACTTACTTCAATGAATATACTCTTTTTCACCGTCTCAAAGAAAAAAAGTATTCAAAAAGTAGATTTTAATGCTAATGATAATGTTATTCAAAGAAAATTATTCCAATACATAATTATATTATTCTTACTTTCAATTTTACTGATAGTTCCACCTTTCATTTTTCTTGCACCCGTTATCGGAATATTTTTAAGTCTTACACTTCAAATATTCGCCTTTGAAGGAGAAAATGTTAATTCAATATCAAGAAGTATTTCCCTTGTAAAAGATAATTTCATTCCAACAATATTAATGCTTTTACTTTGCGGATTATCTACATATATATTTATACCGTCTTTATTTATTTGGTGCAGCGAAAAAACTTCATTTATATCTCTTCTGATTAATAATTGTGAAAAATTTGTTTCATTATTACCATTAGATGATTATAATACCATTCTTTCAATTATTAACATAGAAATTGATTCATTATCTATAGCCAAAATAATAGCAGAATCTCTAATATCTTTTCCGTTTATATCTTTTACAATGCCTTTTAGGTGCTGTTGTTTTACGGAATTATACAAATTATATGACTCAAATAAAATTAAAGATTATTCAAAACAATCCGATGAAATTATTAAACGTGCTGCCGGAAAAAAAAGAAAGAATTAATTTATTAATGTTTAAATGTAAAAAATGTAATTCGATTGACAAATTTGAACTTATGTTTAATCCGAACTATGAAGGATCAAAAACATTTGACGTAAAATACAATACAAATAAAGATATTTTGATATCGGTTGATGGTTATACATTTATTCCTGATTTAAGATTTATGAACAAACATGCTGTTTGCAGATATTGCGGTAACATTAATTGTTGGGATTATAAATAATCGTTGCATATGCAACATTATATAATCCGATATAGAAACCTTCGGCTTTTTCATTTCAACTTTTTCGTTACTTGGGCTTTGTGCAAAATTTTCCCGGACATGTTAACTTTATTTATAAATTTGCTAGCAATAAAATTTTTTATTAAACTTTATATAAACAAAATTCTCTCATTGGACGAGGTAAAAAAAATTTACATAAAAAATAAAATGATCATCTGAAATGTAAAAAAAGACAGCAATCAAAAAAAATTAATTAAATTCTGAAAATTTTTTAAGTATCATAACAAAGTTTAATACAATAATCAGGATAGATAAATTAAAAAGGTTTATTATGAAAATTAATAATAATATAATATTCGGACAATCATTTAAAACAAAAGATATAGCTGAAATGATAGCCGGGAAAAAGCCTGTTGATTGTGATTGTTTATCTAAAATAACAGGAATATCCCAAGATACATTAAAAAGTCAATATAATTCAGATATTTTTCAGGCAGGTTCTCACTATTGTATTTCAAAATTCAGTAAAATAAATCCTGAATTTGAAGAGTTACATAAAGAAAGTAAAAAAATAAAAGAAAAATTGAAAGAAGAATTAAAATTTGGAGAACCTGACTCAAAAAAAATCAATAATCTATTTGCAAATCGTGATAAAAAGATTAAAGAAACCTGTT
Source organism: Candidatus Gastranaerophilales bacterium (assembly GCA_947588785.1). Lineage (GTDB taxonomy): Bacteria > Cyanobacteriota > Vampirovibrionia > Gastranaerophilales > Gastranaerophilaceae > Avigastranaerophilus. The sequence goes on along the minus strand of CANPZN010000082.1, from coordinate 5,102 downwards.
TAAAACTGGGAGCTATAATAGATATTCCGCAATTTAATATTCCTTTTTTTACCGACATAAAAAAGTAAGAATTTACTCGAATAAAATTTGAATTAATAAAAAAAATTGATATAATACCCTTATAAACAGGGGAATATTAGCATGAATAAAAAGGAAACAAAAGATTATTCAATCTTTATACATATCTTATTTTTTGGAATAATAGGGTTTGCCGCATTTGCTTTTTTTACATTAGGAGGGAAAAAAGATATAAATACAATTGTCAAGAATACCGAGGTCTTATATCAAGAAAAAATAGATAATACAGGAAAAGTAACATTAAAAAAAGCAATTACAACTAATCAAAAAATACCAACATTTGAAAATTACAAATATACATATAAATATAATCTAAAAGTTCAAAATTCACCTGAACGCATTATTTTTAAAGTACCAATACCATCAGATGAAAAAGAGAAACAATATATTACAGAATCTAAACTAACTCCGCAGCCTACAAGAACATACAATGACGGAGTAAATAATATAGCCGAATATACAATAAATAAACCTCATAGCGGAATTTATTCAATAGTACTTGAAGGAAATGCAAAAGTAAGAACCTATGATTTACAAACAGCAAAATCAATAAATAGAAATAATGAAAAAACAAAAAATTTATCACGATACTTACAACCGGAAAGATTGATAGAATCAAATGATATTGTTATAAAAAACATTGCATCAAGAATAAAAGGGAATTCTCAAGAAGAAATAGTTCAAAAAGTATATGAATATTTACAAGATAATTTCAAATATGAAATCATACCAGAGAATATAGGAGCAAAAAGAGCTATAGAATTAAAAAGAGGTAAATGCAGTGAATATTCTGCAGTTATGACTGCAATTTTAAGAGCAAAAAAAATACCTGCAAGAATAGTAGGTGGAAATATAGCTCAAGAAAACGATATTAAGCACAACTGGGTTGAAGTATATTATGATAAATACGGCTGGGTGGCAGTAGATCCTACAGATCAAGGAGTTAATGTAAATATTTATCATAATGGTAAGTTGTTAAAACAAGAAAAACAACTTAGCTCAGATAAGATTAATATGAAATATATTACATCTTCAAGAAATGAATTTACGCCCTGGTCAATTTCATATTCAGTATCACAAAGAGCAAACGGAAATGTTAGTGTAGAAGAAATATTAAAAATACAAAAATTGTAGACATATTTTTTTTAAATAATATACTTGTAAACAGAAACTTAAAAAAAGGGAAAAAAATGTTTGAAGATATAAAAGAATCAGGTTGTTGTACATTTCCGTTTTCAGTAGCGGAAATTGACTGGGATGGTAATGTTTATGGTTGTTGTGCCGCATATTTTATCGGATATACTTTCGGTAATATTTTTGAACAGCCTTTTGATGAAATCTGGAATGGAGAAAAAGCACAAGAATTTAGAAGACAATTTATAGACAGAAATTTTAATCATTGTAATTTTTCGATATGTCCCAAAGAATTTCATAAAGATATAACTCCGTCATTAACAGCACCATATCCGACAAGAGTACAATTAAATTATGATTCAGTATGTAATGCAAGATGTATATATTGTCGTGATCACCATTTTAAAAATGATGTATCAAAATTTGAAGAACATTTTGATGATATAATTGTTCCCATATTAAAAAATGCTAAATTAGTAAATGTAACAGCTTCCGGAGAAATTTTCGCAAGTAATTATGCTAAGAATTTAGTACAAAAAATAGTTAAAATTTATCCTGATTTAAAATTTTATATCTATACAAACGGTATTGAATGTAATGAAAAAAGATTAAAAGAATATTGTTTGTGGGATAAAGTGGAATATTATGTAGTATCATTACCGGCAATGACAAAAGAAACATATGATAAAATAGTTCTTGACGGTAATTTTAATAAAGTTATTGAAAACTTAAAATTTCTTGGAAATTTAAGAAAAGAAAATAAAATTTCCAATTTAATAATAAATTACGTAGTAAACTCATACAACTATAAAGAAATGCCGTTAATGGTTGATTTTGCAAAAGAGATTCATGCCAATGTAAGTTTTGTAACTTTAAATAAATTGGAATTTAACAAACATATTTATGATTCAATAGCAATAGCTGAAAAAAATCATCCTGAACATAAAGAATATATTGAATTTATAAAAAATCCAATATTTAAACAACCACATATTAACAAAACAACGGTATTTGATGAAGTAAATAAAATAGAGCAACCGGTATGAACCTTCTACCGTGCAAGGTACCCTTTTTATCACTTCAAATCGGAATAAATGGTGATGTTTACACCTGTTGTCCCGCTTATGTTAATTATAATAAAATAGGTAATATACTTGAAAATACATTGGATGAAATATGGTATTCAAAGACAGCAAAAGAGCTTAGAAAAAGAATACTAAGGAATGATTATTCAATGTGTAACAGGGAATTATGCCGTTCAAAATTACCTGAATATATTTCTGAAAAGTTGCAAGATAATTCATTTTATAGTGAAACACCGCCGCTTCCAAAATGTGTTACACTTGCATACGATAAAGAATGTAATTTACAATGCATTACTTGCCGTAACGAAAAATATAAAAATCCAAAAGAAATTACGGAAATATATAATAAAAGAATCAGTAAAGTAATAATTCCTTTATTGCAAAATGCAGAACATATAGCCCTTTCAGGATCAGGAGAAGCATTTTTTAGCAGTCATACACGACTATTAATAAAAAATTTAACGAAATCCAACCCTAAATTAATATTTGATATAAACACTAACGGGTTATTATTTAATGAAAATAACATAAAAGCATTAGGACTTAGCGGTAAAATAAATGAAATATTTGTTTCACTTCCTGCCTTAGATGAAAAAATTTATAATTACATTATAAAAGGATCAAATTTGGACATAGTCAAAAAAAATATAAAATATATGTCAAATTTGCAAAGATCAGGAAAAATATTCAGATGTACAATTAATATGGTTATTTCTGATCTAAATTATAAAGAAATACCATATTTAGTAAGATTCGCAAAAGAACTTGATATATTTATAACATTATCTCAATTTTATCATTGGGGTACTGAATTTGGCAAAGATTATAAAAACATAGCAGTTTGGGAAAAAGGCCATAAAGATTTTAAAGATTTTAAAAAAATATTAAAAGAAGTATCAAACTACGATAAATGTTATATGCAGCCATTATTTAGAGAGTTAATATAAAAAACGGTGCTCGTTTACTAAATAAAAACCCGATGTCGCAACCGTAAAGTTGCTCATATCTCGCTAAGGATTAGGCCTCCTCATTTTGCTAAGGTGCTTCACTTTGTAATACTGACTGCTTATCATGAAAATTTACTCCAACACACTATAATAAAGCATGAATTTTCTCGTTCAATATTTTTTCCGAAAAATGTGAGAATAATTGTAATTTAACATACGGAACAATATGTAATTTACTATAATATTGAGATTTATATATACCATTATTCAAAAATAGACATTATTTCATTATATAATTCAATATTTTCAACTACTACAATTTCTAATTTATTTATTGCTCTTGTTATTTGTTGAAAAAACATTTTTCGCAAAGAATATGGATTATGAGTTACTTTATTTGACAATAATTTCTTTTGTTCATCATAATAAAAGTTTTTGTCCAAAATTGTTATAACATTTTCAAATTCCTGACCAATAACTTGATGAGCAGTACCCACATTTGAAAAATTTAATTTATGCATTTCACATAAATCCCCAAATTTCCCTGTATTAGGAGTATAAGAGATATAAGTATAATCTTTTTTGTTTAAAATATATTGTTTTGCTTCACTTAAAAAATCAAAATAAGTAATATTAATATTTTGATCTGAAGGTTTTATATCACGTTTTCTTTTTAAGTCTAACAATACCTTTATAAATGACGACAATTCTTTATTTGTGCGGATTTTTTCATTTAGTTTGTAAGTATTAATATTCTTCCATTCAATAGCCCAACCTTCTTCTTTGCGAAATGTTTGGTTTTTATCTCCACTCATAATAAGAATTATATTATTTTGTTTGACATAATTTATAATTTCAAGAAATTGATTTTTATTATTTGCTCTTTGGACTTCATCTATTATAATTACATCGGGAATATAATCTTTAAAAATCCATTTCCAATATTTTATCGACTGAATATTCCAATTAAATTCTTCCTTTAGTTTGTCATGTCCGAAATTTAGATTTCCCATGTGTATAATAGCAACTTTATTATTTTTCTCTTGTAGTTCTTTTGCCAGATGATATGTCAGTAAAGTTTTACCACTGCCTGCTCCTCCAGTAATCAAAAAAGCTTTTTCATTATTTTTTATGCGTTTTAAAATATCTTTTTCGATTTCTTCTTGTTCTTTTGTCAAAAAATATTCACCATTAATAAATGCGTGAGTTTTATTAAATGGAGATATTAAATAATTACTTGGGATGAAAATCTTATCAGGATTTTCGTTTAATAAAATGTCATTTATTTGAGTTTTAAGTATATTAACGACTTCTTGTAACTCACATTGTATTAACTCATCATTATCATTAAGTTTCCATAGAGTATTATCTTTTGCAACATATGTATATAAATACATTAGCTTATTTAGGAACTTTAGATAATATTTGTTTTTTAGAAGTTGCTTTTGAATTTTTTCTGTATATTCACTTTTCAACTCTATATTTAAAATACTATTTTCAGCAAATCTTAATAAATCAAATTCCTTTCCTATTTGTGGAATAGAATATCCGAAAAAAAATCATTAAAGAATGTTACTTCTTCAAGCTGTATTTCCGATAAAAGTTGTTTTAAAGTTTCAATATCTACGGTTTTAATTTTGGTACCATAAAAATTAAAATATCCTTTTTTGAAACAACAAACTGCTTTATTATGATTATATATTTCAATAAGACTTTTTAAATTTATTTATTTCATAAAATTATTATATCATAAGAAATTCGGCCATTTATCGTATTTACCATGTTTACAATTCTTAATATATTTATATAAGAAGAGGTGGAATATGGCTTTTGATATAAAAGATTTTCAGAATAAACT
>CANPZN010000081.1 GCA_947588785.1 Candidatus Gastranaerophilales bacterium | reverse complement strand
GGACTTGTAGCTCAGCTGGTAGAGCAGTTGACTCTTAATCAATTGGTCGGGGGTTCGAATCCCCCCAAGTTCAATTTATTGACAATATAATATATTTATTTAAAATTATTTCTAAGGGCATGTGGTGGAATGGTAGACACGCTAGTCTTAGGAACTAGTGCGTAAGCGTGGGAGTTCGAGTCTCTTCATGCCCACCAATTAAAAGAGTGTCAAAAGACGCTCTTTTATTGTATTTATTATTTAATCTGGTATCGCAACGCTTGAAGTCTTGAATTTTCCTTTCTCTCAAACAAGTAGTTCGTTCGGGCTTTGGGGCTCGTTTTGCCCTCACATTCTCTGGGTTCAGTGCAGCGGCAACTTAACAGTTTGGTTTAACTTATTTATATTGGTCTTGAATCTAATCCAACTTTAAACCGGCACTATTGGCACCCTACGGAAAATTTGCTCACGTTCCTTATTGCGAAATTTTTTCGGATAATTCTCTTAATTCTTTTTCTAAACTCTTTATTTCTTCTTTCATCCATTTTTCTTTTGCATATTCTTTTGCTTTAGCTAAAAAGTTTAAGGCAGTATCGTAATTATTATTTGACTTATTTTTATATACTTCATCTATGTTAATTGAATATAATAAATTAAAATCATAACCTATTATGTTTCCTGCTTGATAATTTCTAAGAATATAATTATTTATTTCTTCTGATTCTTTATTTTTATTCATTTGATTATAGATATTAGCTTTATTTCTTAATAAATTATATACTTTAGCATGATTTTTTCCATATATTTTTTCAGTTATATCAATTGATTTATTTATATTAGTTATTGCTTTGGAAAATTTGTGCATTGATGAATATATATCTGCAAAATCACTGTATATTTCTGCTATATCGGAATGTATTTTACCATATATTTCTTCATATTCTTTTAATGCCATTTGTCTATATTTTATGCCTTTTGTGGTATTATTTTCTTTTAAATATATATCAGATATTAACTTATATATTTCTATAAGATTAGATCTATTTTCCGGCATTATTGATAAACTTAAACTAAGTTCTTTTTTTGCATATTCCATTGCTTCTTTTGTCTTATTTAATTCATTATAATTTTCACTTATTTTTTGAATTATTTGTATATGTTGCATTGGTAATTCATCTTCATATCCTTTTATCAGATTAAGAGCTTTTGTTGCAGCTTTTAATGCAGTTTTATATTGCTGAATATCTTTATAAATATTAGCTTTTTCATCTTCTATAAATATATCCTGACTAATGTCATTTCTGAATAATTTTTTATGCATTGTATATTTTTCTTTAAAGCATTTTTTATAGTTTTCATATTCTTTTAGTTCTTTGTAATAGTTTAAATAGTCGTTAAATAACAGATAATCATATGTTTTGTCATTTAATTTTTTTATTATTTTTTCATTTTGAGTAATTATTTCTTTTGCTTTATTGTATTCCAAAATTTCAATATAATATCTAAACATTATATTGTTTATTTCTAATTGATTTATAAAAATATCATGTTCGGTTTCTGCTGTTTGTATATTTTTTAATTTTTCACATAATGATGGAATTTTTTTAAATTCTGATTTTCGCATAGCTATATTTATTAATGTTTTATAATAAGTAGAAAGATATTGGCTGTTAGTTCCATAATTTTTTATAACCAAATTGTAATAATTCTTTAAAAATTCTTCAGCCTTTTTAAAATTATTTGAATATATATAAATATTTATAAATTTACTGTATACATCTAATTTTTCATCTGTTGTCAAATTCGGAATTTTTTCTATTTCCTTGGCTGTTTTTAAAATATTATTATAATCGGATTTATTGGAATAAAGATTGAATAGAGCTTCATAATATTTTAATTTTATATCTTTATTGTCACAACTTTGAATATAATCAATATCTTGATTTAAATATTCTTGAGCTATTTTTGATTGATATAACTGTATGTATAAATTAGCTCTGTTAATATTGGATTCAACGGCAGATAGTGAATCATTTCCAAATACATTATTTGAAATTTTATTTATTTTATTAACTATTTTTAATGATTTTTTATATTTTTGCTCCTCATTATATTGATTATATTTTTCAGTGAGAGCCGGAATGTAAATATCATTATAGTATTGTTCGTTCTTTTCTTGTGGATTTTTCTTAAATTTATCCATAATTATTGAAATTTTTGATTTCTGGATTTGATCAGTGTCAGAAAGGTTAATATTATCGGCATAACTTTCATTAGAAACGCAAAATATACATAGTAAACCAGCTATTAATAAATAATTCTTCTTCATCTTCAATTCCTTTTTATATCATTAATTTCTTTATACCCGAAAAAAAAAATTGTTAATCTTTTTATAAAATTTTGTAAAAAAATTTAATTGTATGTGGAAATTAAATATAGAGTTTGTCCGAGAGAAAGGAAAATTCAAGAGAGCGAAATTTGCGAAAGTGTGAAACGAAGTGAATCAAAAATAGGGATGAAATGAGAGACAGCGGTAGCGAGCGAATGACAAGCCCACAAGACAGCAAATTTTAAGGAAGCAAGCGAAAGGTTGCGACACTAGATTAAATTTATTCTTTTGATACCAGAAATCCTTTTATGTTCTTACTTATCGATCATATTTAAATGATATTTTCCAAAAGGTATTTCTTTTGCGGAATTACGTTAGTTAAGAATTTTTATTATCATTGATATTCAATTGTTTTCTCACCTATTTAGCTGATTATCAAGAGATTTTTAGTCGAAATCTTATCTGTTAGGCAATACAGCTTCATTTTACAATCCTATTTGAAATTCGTCACTTAAATATTTACATTTGTTCGCAAAATTTTCTCGGATAATATTAAAAATTCTACATTATTGAAATTACTTTTGTTGCCTAAATTTTTGTTTTAACATATAATCTTGGTATATGTTGGAATAGTATAAAAATTATTTTAATAGTTTAAGTGAGGTAAAAATGAACATTAGAAAGAGTTTAGCAACAGTATTTTTAACATTTACGCTACTGTTGTCAAGTATTTCTTTTGTCTTTGCTAAAGACTATAGTGATATTCCTGATGACTATTGGGCTGCAGCAGAGATTGAAGATGTAGTTACTAAAAAAATTGTACCTTTGTATGGTGACAATACTTATAGACCTTTAGAAAAGGTTACCAGGGTAGATTGGACAGGTTGGTTACTTAAAGCATTAGGTTTAAGCCAAGCTCCAATAACTTCAGAACCTATGTATTCAGATGTAAATATGTCAACATATGGTTATTCTGATATCGCAAGATCTGATCAATTCGGTTTAATATACGGTTATACAGATGGCGAATTTAAACCTCAAAGATTTATTACTAAGGTTGAAACTGCTTCTATCATGAGTCATATTACAAAAGATACTGAAGTGGATACTAATATTTTAAATCAGTTTGCAGATTCAAAAGAAATCCCGGGATGGGGTATAATTCCTTTCTCTAAAGCAATAAAATATAATTTATATGTTAATTATCCTTTAGATACAGAATTAAATCCAAATCGTGAATTAAATAGAGCTGAGGCTGCTGTTCTTCTTGCTAGATTAATGAGAGCCTTAAATTTGGTTGAACCTGAATTTAAAGCAGCTGAACCTGAAGAACAAGTTCCTGAAGAACCAAAAGAATATATTCTTTCTACGGAACATCTTGAAAACTACGGAAAGGCTGTAGTTGATAGAGTTCAAATTACAAATTTAAGAAGAATTATTTTAGCTAAAAACGTATTTAAAGTTGCTTTTGTTGAACCGTTTAATTCAACAAAACACCAAATCGGAGATGTTATTCCTTTCTATTTTAAGAAAAATGTTGTTACAAAAGAAGGTACTTTAATTATTCCTGAAGGTACAAAATTATATGCAACTATTGCAGAATTGCATGAAAAAGATTGGATTAATAAAAATACAAAAGTTTATTTACACTTTGAAAAAATGGTATTCCCAAATGGAAATGAATATCCTTTTATTGCCAGAGTTTTAAATGATAAAGAAGGTGTTTTAGTTGAAAATTATTGGTTAAAGCCTTTGGAATATACTGTTGCAGGTGCTGCTATCGGTGGTGCCGCAATTGGACTTCCGGTAGGTGAAGCTAATCACCGTTCAGGAGACGGTATGGCAATCGGTTTCCCTGCAGGTGCTGGTGCAGGCTTAATTGCAGGTTTCTTAACTCCCGGTGTTAACTTTAAAGCCAGAGCTGATGAAGAAGTTTTAGTTGAATTAAAAGTTGATTGTAGTTTATATAATGATTATGTACAACAAACAACTACAACAACAACTACTACGACAACAACAACTACTACGCCATCTGCAGGATATGAAGAATAATTTTTATTGATAAAAATTTATAAGAAAACCCCGATATATTATCGGGGTTTTCTTGTAAAAGATTATTTTTCTCTATATAATATTTCTATGAAAAATTATGAATTATATTTAAAAAATTTAACTTCAAAAGATGAAATTTTAGCTAATGAAGCTGCTAAAATTTTAATAGATTCAGGTGATGTTAAATTTTTTGAAATGTTAGTTAATAAAACTGATTTTCTTTATGGTTTTGTTCGTAATAATGTTTATAAACGAATTGAAAATGCTATAAATAAAAAAAATTTTATGAATATTATCAATTTCTTTGATATTTATTCACCATATTATGATGATTTATTTATGTCTATTTTATCGAAACATGCAAATGAAGATTTAACGGATAAAGTTTTTGCATTGTTAAATTCAGGAACTATTTCTCAGAAAACATATGCGGCAAAATATTTCTCATATATTCCTGATACAGTGGCGATAGAACCATTAATTAAATATGCGTTTTCTGATGATGAAAATTTAAGTGCAAATTCCGCAGAAGCTTTAGGACAAATGCAGGACGATATTTCTTTTGAAACTGCTTTAAGCCTTTTAGAGAGTAAAGATGATTTAGATCAACTAAAAGCTGTAAGATTTTTTGTTTATTATGGTAAAGATTTCCCATTAAATAATATTTTTTCTTTATTAAAAACATCAAAAATTCCTGAAAATATAGCAGGTCAAATTCCTTATATGGTAAGTCTATTAGATTTGTTTTATTCAAATGAAAATTTTGAAAATTCACTGAATGTTTTCGGATATATTTTATCAGGTTTTGGTGAAATATTGCCTTTATCGGATATTTTTCAATTTGAAATATATGAAATTTTAGAATATTTGTTAGATATGAATTCTAAAAAAAATGAAAATGAAGTAAAAATATCTTTAGTTCTTTTAAAAGCATATTTGAAGTTTTCTTTATTGAATGACAATTCAGAATATTCGTATGATGAGGATAGTGATACTAAGCATGAAATTTTGTCTGTATTTGAATTATTAAAATCCAGACATGTCGAATTTTGGAATAATCAAAAAAAATTATTGCCTAAAATTTTTGAAAATGGAGATAGAAATGAAATAATTAGTGCATTGCAAATTATCTCAGAACTTCAAATGAAAGAAGCAATTCCTTATATAAAGGAATTAATAAATTCTAATGACGAAATAATAATATCGGAAGCTCTAATTGCATTAAAGGCTCTTAATTCCATTAGTGATATTAATATTGATAACATTATAGAAAAAATACAAAATGTTAATTTAAAAGCTCTTGTTAATAATTTCAAATTTGAATAATATATATAATTTTAATATATTATTTTGCTAAAATCGGCAATTTTTTCAAATTTTTGTTTAGTTATGTTTAATAAATTAATTCTGTTTTTGCGTATTTCTTCTTTTTCATCCATTACAAGAACTTTATCAAAGAAATCTGAAATATAGGGAATAAGTTTTATTAATTCTTCTTCTAATTTTTTGTATGTTAAAGAATTTTCGTTAATTAATCTAACTGTGTCCCATAACTCTATTTCTGCTATATTATTCAATAATGATTCATCAACTTGAGTATATTTTTGTTCATTTTTTATTATTCTTATAATTCTGTTTATTGCTTCATGAAATTTTCCATAGTCATTCTTTTTTACTATATTTGTTGTGATATTTAATCTTTCCGTAAAATCTTTTAAATTCGCTAGTACATCTTTTCCGCTTATACATGCCTCTAATATGTCATGCCTATAATTATCTGTAAGCATGATCATTAATCTTTGTTCAAAAAATTCTTTTATATTATTGAACAATTTTATAGGATCGTTGGATTTTATATATAGCATTTCAATTGATTTTTTTAGCAGTTCTGAAATATTAATGTTTAATTCTTTTTGCATAACTGTTTTAAGAACTCCTAAAGTAGCTCTTCGGACTCCTAATGGATCTTGAGACCCTGATATCTTTTTTCCGTCCGCAAATACGGTTACTATTGTATCTATTTTATCTGCTATACCTACTATTTGCCCTTCAATACCTGAAGCTATTTCAGATTCTGAATTTAGCGGGAAATAATGTTCTTTTATTCCGAGAGCAACTTCTTTTGTTTCTCCATTTCTTAATGCATAATCACATCCTATATATCCTTGAAGTTCTGTAAATTCAAATACAAGTTTTGTTACAAGATCTGCTTTACATAATAAAGCAGTCCTTTCTACAGAAGCTATAGGAGCATTTAAATCTTTTGCAATATCTTTTGATAGCTTTTGGATACGTTGGGTTTTATCATATATACTTCCAAATCCTTTTTGAAATGTCATGCCCTTTAAGTCATCAATGTATGCAATTAATGGTTTTTGTAAATCTTCCTGCACAAAAAATATTGCATCTTCAAGTCTTGCTTTTACTACTCTTTCATTTCCTGCTCTTATATTGTCAAAAGTTTCACCGACATAATTGCTGATTGTAATAAACTTATTTAATAATTTCCCGTCTTTATACAAAGGAAAATATCTTTGATGTACAGCCATAACTGTTACGACTACTTTTTCAGGTATTTGCAAATATTTTTCTTCAAATGAACATACGACAGGTACAGGCCATTCGGTAATAAAAGTTATTTCTTCCAATAAATCTTTATCTATAACTATTTGGGCATTTATTTCATTAGCCTTTTCTTTCGATAATTTTTCAATTATAGATTTTCTCTTTTGTACATCAGCTATAACATTTGCTTTTTCCAGAGCTTCTAAATAATTATCTGGTGATTTTATTTCAATTTCATTTGTTGAAAATCTGTGACCTCTTGATTTATTTGATGAAATTACATTAGCAAACTCAAATGGAACAATTTCATTATTAAACAAAGATACAATCCATCTTATAGGACGTTGGAATTTAATATCTAAATCTGCCCATCTCATAAAATGAGTACCCTTTAATTTTAATATTATCGATGGAATTATATCTTTTAAGAGATCTTTTGTATTTTTTCCTTCTTGTTCAATTTTTGCCCATACATAATTATTTTCTTGATATAAATTTGCGGGATTAACATTGTTTTTTTTAGCGAATCCTAAAGCTGCAGTTGTTAACTTTCCATTTTCATCATAGGCTATTGTAGAAATAGGCCCTTTTATTGTTTTTATTGTATCATTTTGTTTCTCTTGTATATCTTCAACAATAATGGCTAACCTTCTTGGTGTTGCATATACATTAATATTTGAAAAACTTATATTATTTTCTTTTAGCGATTTTTCAAATTCATTTTTTAATTGTTCCATTGCAGAAGGTATGAATTTATATGCTAATTCTTCTGTTCCTAATTCTAATAAATATTTGCTCATATATTCCTCAGTAATTATTGTTGTGCTTAGTTTTTCAATCAGTAGTGCTATAAATGAATTAATAATGTTTTGTTTCGTATATTTTAGCAAACTTAAGAAAATTTTTATATTTTAAATTATAATCCAAAAAGATTATTAGTAAAATATTATTAAGTTATAGTGTTGCAATTTTTTTTTTCTTAGAATATAATAGATTGCGTTGGGATCGTAGCTCAGTTTGGTTAGAGCGTCTGCCTGTCACGCAGAAGGTCGCGAGTTCGAGCCTCGTCGGTCCCGCCATTTTTAGAAAATGGAATATTTAATAAAGTATCAAAGACGGAACTAAGCTCTACGCTTAGTTTTTTGTCTTTATAAGAAAAGTTCGAACCTATTAATTTTAGTATTTGTATTTTCTTTTCCGGATTTGCCTGTAAATACTTACTGGGTATGTCTTTGCAGAAATTTAATAACAAGTTCGAACCTTCGTAAAAAACTTCTGAAGTTTTATTTAAACTTGATAATTTATTAATCAATTTATCTTTTTCTTCATGCCATTGTATGTTCTTTTCGGTCCAAAATTCTTCGGATATTCTTCCGTCAAGTTTATCGGTATATAAATTATCGATTCTTTTATTTAAAATTTTTATTTGTTTTTCAATTTCTTCCTGTGCGTGTGTTTCATATTCGTTTTTAAGTTGCTGCATATTCTTTATTGCTGCTTTTACTTCTTCAATAATATCGTCTGGTATTGCTCTTGCGATTCTATCAATTAATGCTTTAAATACATCATCTATTTGCTCTTGTCTTATATAATCTTGTTTACAATTTCCACCTCT
>CANPZN010000080.1 GCA_947588785.1 Candidatus Gastranaerophilales bacterium | reverse complement strand
GGTTAAATTATATTTTTTGATTTCATTTTTTGTAAATGTTTTAAATTCATATTTATCGGATTTAATATTATAAACATTCGCAACATCCATTCTAGAGATTATCATATTTGCAAATTCATTTGCGTTTTGAAAATCTTTAACTCGTTTACCCTCAAGTGCATATTCCAGCACAAGTACTTGGTTTAAAGTCGACAATGCCCTTCTATGCTGCAATCCGTATTCTATTGCACATCCTCCTTTATGTGAGTGAGAAAATTCATAAATAAATAAAGAAATTAAGCAAATTATAAAAAGATTTAACAAGAATAAAATTACTATAATAAGCAGTTTTAAACATTCTTTCAGCTTAAAGGGAAACTTGGGAAAAAGTGCATACTTAAAACATTTTCTGTTTTCTATCAGATATTTTAAAGATTTAAAGCCCTTTATTATTAAAATTACAAGGAGTATAAATAATATCTGATATATCAAATATATATAACCCATTTTTTTACCTTTAATAATTAACCGAAATTATTATACCAAATTTTTTTAAGGGGGGGGAGATTTCTTTACAATATATTAATTTAATTAATCAAATACCGCAGATTTATGCTTACTTGACAAAATCAGAATACTGATATGACTTTCAGTAAATAATTCAAGTATCTTCTAAATTATATCAACAGGATCAATATCAATAATCATTTTTATATCATCCGCTACAGACGTATTTTTAACAAAAGTCGATATTAAATATTGCCCCTTTTTCCCCATTTTGTTTTTTATGATTATTTGAAATCTGTACTCATTATTAATTTTATACATTATACATTTCATAGAACCATTAACTTCAATGTATTCACTAAGTTTTAATTTATTAATCTGTTCTTTCAATCTTGCAGAAATTTCATGAGCACAAACGGCACTTCTGGCTTCATCTGTCGAAGAAATTTGTATTTTTATAATTTGACAAAAAGGAGGATATCCAAACATTTCTCTTCTATATATTTCGTTATTATAAAATTCTTCATAATTTTGAGATTTCGCATTTTTTATAGCATATAATTCGGGGTTATATGTTTGAAAAATAACTTTTCCGTTAAATTCTCCACGTCCTGATCGCCCTGCAACCTGCATTAGCAGTTGAAATCCCCTCTCACTTGAACGGTAATCGGGGAATGAAAAGCTAATATCAGCATCTATAACTCCGACCAAAGTAACGTTTTTATTATCAAGCCCTTTTGCAATCATCTGAGTACCTATTAATATATCAGTATTTCCGTTTTGAAAATCTTCTAAGATCTCTATATATTTTGTTTTTGATGAAAGTACATCAGAATCTATTCTGGCTATTTTAGCATTGGGAAATAATTTTTGAGTAATAGCCTCTATTCTCTGCGTACCCATTCCGCCCATTTTTAATTCCGGAGAACCACATTTTGGACATAATTCCGGTACCTCTATTGATGTATTACACCAGTGACATTTTAATGTCTTATCTTCCGAATGATAAACAAGCGGAATATCACAATTAGCACATTTAACAACTTCTCCGCACGTTTGACATTGAACACTGGTATAAAATCCCCGCCTGTTCATTAAAAGTATAATTTGTTTATTATTATTTAGTGTCTCATGTATTTCATTTACAAGCATATTAGAAAAAAATGATCTGGTCTCTCTGTAAAATTCTTCACGCATATCTATAATTGTTACTTTAGCTAAATTAACATTATTATATCTTGTCGATAAGGTTATTAAATTATCAGAAGCTAAAGATTTATAATAAGAAATGATATCAGGAGTCGCACTGCCTTTTATTAAAGAGGCATTTTGTAATTCACACAGTTTTTCGGCAACTAATCTTGCATCATATCTGGGAGCAGGTGAAGTTTGTTTGTATGTATTTTCATGTTCCTCATCAATTATAATAAGACCAATATTTTTTAATGGTGCAAAAATTGCTGATCTTGCACCAATTATGATTCTGATTTTATTATCACGTAATTTATTCCAAACATCAAATTTTTCTCCTTCGGAAATACTGCTATGCCATATCGCAATTTCTTCTGGATTAAATCTTTTTATTAATCTTAATGTTAATTGCGAGGCAAGAGCAATCTCCGGTGCAAGAAATAATACATTTTTTCCCTTTTCCAAGACTTGCTTTACAGCTCTAAAATATATTTCAGTCTTACCTGATCCTGTTATTCCATGTAATAAAATAGGTTCCGTTTGTCCGGCATTAATTTTGTCAGAAATTTTCTTAAATGCAATTTCCTGTTCTCGAGATAATTCAGGAAAATCATCTCTTTCAATATTCTTAAATATTGATAATGGATCTCTATAAATTATCCTTTCTTCTATATCAAGAAAACCTTCATTTTTTAGTTTTAGAATTGTATTTCTTGTAGTTTTTACTTCTTTTTCAAATTCGATTAAAGGATATTCTTGTAGTTTTTCAAGTTTTTCTAAAATGACTAATTTTTTAATCGGAGCATTTTCTTTTGTTCTAAATATGACATATTTTTCTTTTTTTTCTTTTACTTTTTTACCTGAATTTTCTTTCAGAAATTTCATGGGAACAGCTGCCTGAATTACCGTGTTTATATCACAGCTGTAATAATTTGAAATCCAATCAAGCAATTTTAGATAATCTAAAGAAAATACTTTTCTTCTATCAATTATTTTTACTATTTCTTTTGCTTTTATACCTTCTTCAAGATAATCAGAAAAACCTGCAACAAAAGCAATAATATTTTGTTTTCTTTTTCCAAAGGGTACTAAAACAGCTTGCCCTATACTAATTTTTTCTTTTAAATGTTCCGGTATGAGATATGAAAATGTCCTTGTTCCCAAGTTTTTAACATCTACAAGACAAAGGGCATATTTATGCAATATGCCCTGCACAATATTTTCTTTTTCTATTTTATCTTCCATTTGTTAATATGATACTAATTAATATAATTTTTTGCAAATTTTGGAGTAAAAACTTGCCACGCTTTTTCATTCGGATGCCAATTTGCTATATCTTGTTTTAACTTATAATCTTTATCAAATAAAAATCCGGTAATATCTTTTGTATGCACAATTGTAATATCAGTTTCATTCTCTAATTCTTTCCATATATGAGAATTTAATATTTCTGAATCATACTTGATTGTTAAGTTATCTTCATCCGCAGGCAATTTTTCATCATATACAATTATTATAAATTTCGCATTTGGTGCAATGGTTTTTATATGATGATATGATTTCATTATTATTTTTTTTAAGTATGCACTGCTATTTTCAACAAATAAATTTATATTTTTTTCATTTCTTCCTTTATTTACAATATTATATATATTACTTGAAATAAATAAAAATCTAAAAACAGGTATTTTTAATATATTTTTTATAATAAAATTAGGTTTTGGTTCTATAAGATATTCATACAATTCATATATATGATTTAATGACAAATATCTGTTAATATGATCATGCATATAAACATATATTACATAATCAGAATTTTTTAACCGATCTAAATCTTTTTGATCTAATGCTATAATGTCATCAATACTTTGCCACATACAACCGCCACAATTTGAAAAATTATATATCGGCCTTTTGGTTATATTAGATAATAAATATGAAAAAGTCTGCTCTCGTTTTAATCCGTGACCATAAGCATAAGAACAACCCAGCATAATTATAGGTGATTTTTTATATTCTTCTC
The DNA here is from genome assembly GCA_947588785.1 of Candidatus Gastranaerophilales bacterium. Lineage (GTDB taxonomy): Bacteria > Cyanobacteriota > Vampirovibrionia > Gastranaerophilales > Gastranaerophilaceae > Avigastranaerophilus. The sequence continues at coordinate 4,894 of CANPZN010000080.1, read as the reverse complement.
CAAATTTTATACGTTTTTCACCACAAAATTTTTCTAAACTTTCATCTGTCAATTCAATGTTTATAACTCGATTTTGTTCTGTTTCATATTTATCAATATTAATTTTAGAACTATCAATATTTTGATGAATATTAATGTAAAATATTGACTTGTCAAAATTTTCCGGTTTCATACTTATTTCAATGAATCGGTTAAACAAAATAATAATAAAAACTAAAAATACTACATTAATTAATAGAATTATATATATTCTTTTGGCTTTATTATTCTTCAACAGTTAATAATTCCTGCATAGCAGTTTCAACAGCATCTTTTAAAGTCATAAGATTATCAGGTGAAATGGTTACACCTTTTTTGGTCGGTAGCCAATTTGCACCATCATCTGTTGTATAGTATATTCTTAAATCAAGATATTTTTTTTCTTTATATGAATTGATACTTATTTGAAGATGTTCTGTAGCACTTCTTGGTATTGTTGCTAATATTTTTGCTTCTTCTGCCATTTTTATCTCCTTACATGCCTAGTGTTTCTTTATAATTCGGTATTTCAAAAATTCTTTTATCCATATCTTTATTTGTGAATTTTAAATATTTTTCCATAGATTTTTCTTTAGCATTATTGTAATAATCTTTTGAAATATTATCAAGATATTCTTTATTCAATTCACCTGAATAATTTCCCAAAATATGTGCAAAATCAGCTATATTATTTTTATCACTTCCTGCACCATACGCTTTTGTTTTTGCATCTGTACCAGAGGGACGAATTTCAATAAATTTATCAGTAAATTTAAGATAAGTTCCATCTCCCACAAATTTTATATCAATTAAATTCTCAAAATTAAGATTATTAAATGTTGATTTTAAAATCAATTTTATTTTTTCCAGCGTAATTTTATTTTCATTTTTCGCTAAGGCAAGTGTTAAATAATATAAATCATTTTTTGTTCTTAAAGCTTCACCATCTTTTTTTGCCTGTGTTAATTTTACTATGTCAGGTTCTGACTCATTATAATACGCAATATCTTCTCTTATATCATACTTGGCAATTATTTTATTATCAATAAAAATATCATGAAGTGCCTGTGATATTGTTTTATTTTCGTTTTCCAGTTGAGCCACCAATGCGGAAGCTATTATTATTGCTTCTGACGCACTTTTTTCTCGCATTGCAATAGCTATTCTCCCTGATTTCGATTTTATTGTATCTTCACTTCCAATAATCATTCCTCCTGATTCTTCACCGCCAAATATCATTCTCGGATTTTTTCCCAGATTAATTTCATTTCCGAATACATCAGTTATATTTACATCTTGATCAGGATTATTTATTATTTGCTGTTCTACTTTTTTCATTATATTTGCTATTTCTTTGAATCCGACAGGAACATTTACAACTTTTACTTCGTTAAATTCTGCCCATTCATCCCATGATTTTGCACTTGCCGTTGTTTTTATAATAAATCGCGGATGATTGTTCCATCTGTTTGATTTCTTTAATTGTTTTGACCAAAAATCCATCAATAGTAAAAAAGATTGATTTGCACTATATACGCACAATATTCGATTTCTATCAAGTTTTGTATAATTAATTCCTGTTTCTTCCAAAAATGGAATTTGATCTTGTGTTTCTATTTGACATACCGTTAAACGATCATGATCGGGATCGGTTATTAATATAACTGTTTTTATTGGATATTCTTTCAATTTTTCTTCGTAATTTAATGTTTTGATTACAGGAAAATACGTTTCTCCTTCTTTTGTTTTGGCAATTACTGTTGCATCTACAGAATAATCATAAAAACATTTATTCCCTTTGGGATCTGTATCATATTTCCCAATACCATGGAAAAACGGATCTTCTTCTATATTTGACCAAGTATATTTGTCTTCTATTTTTAAAGATTTTAGAATTTTATTTAGAGTGTTATATGCACTTCCGCCTACATTTTCTATTATAATTTTTTCTTTTAAATTCTTTATTAATTTTAAATTTTCCTGATTGGCAACACCTTGTTCAAGATATTCTTTATATAAATCAATTCCGTTATTTATTTTTTTCATATACGCTTCATTTATAAAAGGATCGTCGGCCCTTGATATTTTAATATCATAACTGCCTTTCTCTTTTACTATATTAAAAATTTCTTTTATTTTATTAACAAATTCCATTGATTCTTCCGGTAAGTATTGACTTCCTTGAGAATTTAAATCTTTGGTTGCATTTTTTACACTAATACCATGACTCGAGGTAATATATTCTCCGCCGAGTAAATCCAATTTAAAACACAAAAACGACGCCAACCATATAGGCATAGTCTTTCTTTCATAAGCAGTTAATGTTTCAATTCCAACTCCGGCCTGTACTCGGGCTATTAAATCCAAAAATTTATCAGAGTTATATCTGACTTCTCTTCCTACCAGCTTAAGTAATTTTTTTCCTTTATATTTGTCTTTTGCTACAAGAGCTTTTGCATATGTAGCAAGCATAATCCCCATAATATTAATTGGAAACCTGACATCATAAGGATATAATATATTTTGTGGCCCTCGTATTCCTGCAGTTGATACTGCAGCTTCTTTTTCATAATTCTTAAGCCAATTTTCCAAATCTAATCCATTCGGATTTACATCTTTATCATATGGCAATAAGTGTTCTTTTTTTAACGTAAAAGTAAATTCTTTTTTGTTATCTGTATCAATATATTTATTATTTTTTATATAATCAGGTGTATTTTTTTCTACAGATTTAAATAATTCTTGCTCTAATGTTTGGCAGGTCATAATTTCCCCCTATATAATTAAATAATCCCGTATCGCAATCTTCAGATTCGCTTTTCAAGTCATTATTTACTCAAAATCGAACATTCTTCTTTTGCCTCGTATCTTTATGTCATTTGCAAATTTTCACTCACATCTTATATGAATACGTAAAAATTTACTCAGACATTTTTTTATGATACTAAACATAAAAAAATATAACAAGTATATTAGAATATTGAGGGTAAATATTCCAATTGGCTGAATGTATTGTCAAAATTTTCTTTCGCTATTGTATGCGGGAATACTGAATTATATGGATCATTTACTGTAATTGTTTCATCTTCTGTATTGTAATTCATAAAATTAAATGCGTGACCGGTTGATATATATCTTTGTGCCTTTTCATCATCTGAATATTCTTTATTTTCTGTTCCGCATGTTAATTCAGAAGCTTTAATATTTTCACCTTTTATTATTTCACTTAAACTACTGTACTCAGTTGCTTGTGCCTCATATGTCGATTTTATTTTTCCATTTTCTTCCGTCAATTTGTTTGTTATACAGTATACTTTTGCATTTGTATTTTTTAAATATTCATTTGAACAAAATTTTATTAATTCCTTAGAATCTGATGTATAATATCCTTTTATTTCACCTTTGTAGCCAAGTGCTTTATATATCAATAATTTCTTTTCCGGTACTCCGGATGCTATTTTATCCATAAAGTATTCATGTTCTTTCAGAATATATTGATTTTCGATATCATTAAATATCTGTTTATTAGGATAATCAATTTCTATTCCGTTTCCGAAATATTTTTTAATTAATTTTTCAGCGGCAGATTCCAATATTCTTACATCCAAATCTCCACTGCTATATATACTATTTGGATTACTTAAGTCATAATTTTGTAAATCTTTTTGAGTCACTTGGAATTTAATTTTCTCACTTTGATTAAACGGATTATCAAATGTTACAGTGTAATTTCCTTCTTCATCAGCTTTTGATATTCTTTGAGCTATATTCTTTGCACCTTCATCTGTAGAGGCAAAATTATTCAACATTGATAAAAACCAACAATCACCTGTTCTACCTTGTGCAAAACTGCCTATTTTTCCGTCGCTTATTAAATCTGTTGTATCTACATAATATAGTAATTGTGACAATTCTTCGTTTGTTATTCCGTTAAAATTACCTTTTTTATAATTTTCATATTTCGTTAAAAAGTTTTTATACCCTTTTAATTCTTCATCAGGGAATCCATTGACAATTGAGAAATCTATCAATACATGCTTATTTTTTTCCAGTTCTTCCAATTGCTCCGGAGTTAGGGTAGATTTATAATTTTCAAAATCTGTTATTTTTTTTGCTAAAATTTCTTTTTGCTCTGATGTTAATGTTATTTTATGTACTAATTTAGGATTTAATTTGAAAAAATGCTCTTCAAAATCTTTAAATATTTGCATATTAGTCAAATTAGAATATATTTCTTTTGCTGTATTTATGAAATTTTTTTGTGTAGAATTCCCTTTATTAACAGGTGTTTTTTCTTTAGCTTTTGCACTGAAACTATATGTATCAAAATTTTCAGCAAGTTTAAAATTTTGCAATTTTATATTAGAGTTGCTGTTTGAATATTTTTTATTAAAATTTCCAATATTATTTATGTTCATAATTATTAATAAAAATTTTTTAACCGCCGTATTTGCTTTTTTTAACATATCTGTTACATATATTAATCCATTTTAGAAATTTTTTAACGCAAAGAGAGGGGAAACATTATATAATCTGGTATCGCAACATTTCGTTTGCTGTTTTGAAATTGTTTTTGATAGAATGCTTCATCGCACTTCATTTTGCGTACAGACTCACAATTTTCAGCTTCGTTTCAAATGTTTGTTTTGTAATGTTCCTTATCACGAAATTTTTCTCGGACAATCTTTTAAATTAATAAGCAAGCAGTAGGGGTAGGCTTTAGTCTACCTTTTATTATTTTTTATTTTATTTATTTTTTTGTAAATAATAAAAAATTGCGTTCTTTAGCTTCGTATAGTCAGTAGGGGTAAACTTTAGTCTACCTTTCTTTTCTTTTATTTATTTGATAAATAATAAAGTTTAAAAATGTAGGGTA
>CANPZN010000079.1 GCA_947588785.1 Candidatus Gastranaerophilales bacterium | reverse complement strand
ATAAATGATAAAAGGATATTTAAAAAAAATAACAGGACTTAAATATTTTTATTTAATTTTTAACAGTATTATATTTTTACTGCTTACGTTTATATTATTTCAATATTTCAAAAATGCAATTATTGTTCATGACGATATAGTTGATTTAATGCAAAATAATGTCAAATTTTATCATGCAAGATATTTTACTACATTTTTTTCTTTATTTTTTATAAAGATTTTACCCAACATTTTAGGTATTCATCCTCAAAATTTTGCGGTATTTTCAGAAGGTTTATTAAAAGTAATAATCTATAATACTTTAGTAATAATACTATCTTCAGCATTTTTCAAATTTTACAATAAAAAATATTCATTTTTATCTTTACCAGCAGGTATTATCTATATATTAACTTTTTTTACTACGCTGTCATTTGTTGTCGAAACACATACTACTCCAATTTTTGAGACTTACGCTTTCTTTTCAGGATACCTTGTTCCGATAATATTTTTTATATTATTTTGGTATAATAATTCAATTTTATTTTTTAATAATGAATTAGATGAAGAAAAAATATTTAAAAAATTTGTTATAATTCAATCATTTTTATGTATATTGACTTGCACAGGTAATGAAATTCTTGCTTTTTTCTCAATAATATTTATGTTTTTAACAATAATAGATATATTAATCACAAAAAGAATAAAAATGATTAAATATATACTTACGCCCCTTTGCATATCAATATTAACAACAACTTTTGTATTAACTAATGATTATTCTCAAGTTATTTACGAAGAAGCCTATAAATTAGATATAATAATTCCTTCACTAAAAACAATACCTACATTATTTACTTTATATTTTAAAACAGTATTTAGTGATAACATTTTTTTATGGCTGCCGGTTATTGCAAGTTATTTGATATTGATATTTGTTAAAGATAAGCAAAATATAAATGTAATAAAATATACAAGTTACTTAATTATAACTTGCTTAATATTTTTTGCGTTAACTCTATTTCTACCACGAACATGCCCATATACAGAAGATAATCTGAAATTTTGGACTGAAGCTGCCCAGTTACAATATGAATTTAGCTGTATAATGTTCCTGATAATACTTTATTTAACAGGCTACATATCAAAATTAAATAATAAAGATGCAAAATATTTTATATATAATATATTAATCTTTTGTTCATTTATGTATATTATACTGTATTACAAAGATTTAAGAATAGATTTATATACTCCTGAGATGAAAAAGAATTTATATATAACAGACAAAATAGCCGTTCATTATCTTAGACAGAATAAACCCGCAATTATAAATATTGAAAATAAAATCAATTATTTAATAGGAGAATATGTTCATCTCGGCGATGAATATCAAAATAAAATATTTAAATTACAAGGGTATGATTTTAGATATCTTGGATATTTAAATACAGTATATAAAGTTAATATTGAACCTGGGATTATGTATAAAGATAAAGAATCCTGTGAAAATGAATTTGAAAAATCAGGCGGAATAATCACTGAAGAAGAATTAAAAAAATTAGATTTTTCCAAGATTTAACGACATAATTTAATTTTTGTGATATATTATGAGTAATATACTAACCGAAATTTAAAATTTTAATGGAGGATAATAAAATTATGGAAACTTTCGGAATCGAAAAAATTGGTATTTTACAACCAAAAGCAGTTTATAGAAATCTGACACCTGCAGAATTAACAGAATTTGCAGTTAAAAGAGGTGAAGGAAAATTAAGTAAAACAGGAGCTCTTGTGGTAACAACCGGGAAATATACAGGTCGTTCACCTAAGGACAAGTTTATTGTAGATACAGAAACAATTCACAATGAAATTGCTTGGGGAAAAGTAAACAGACCAATAACAAGAGAAAAATTTAATTCCATAAAAGGTAAACTTACAGCATATCTTCAAAATAGAGAAGTATTTATTTTTGATGGATTTGCCGGGGCAGATAAAACATATACACAAAAATTCAGAGTAATAAATGAATTAGCAAGCCAAAATTTATTTATTCATCAACTTTTGATAAGACCAACGGCTGAAGAACTTAATAATTATGGAAATCCTGATTATACAATTATATGTGCTCCAGGTTTTAAATGTGATCCTGAAACAGATGGCGTTAATTCAGAAGCTTGCATAGCTATCGATTATGAAGCTCATACGATTATAATATGCGGATCACAATATTCAGGAGAAATAAAAAAATCAGTATTCGCAACAATGAACTACATAATGACAAAGAAAAATGTATTACCAATGCACTGCAGTGCAAACATGGATCCGCAAACAGGTGAAACAGCCGTATTCTTCGGTTTATCGGGAACAGGTAAAACAACATTATCTGCAGATCCTGCACGTAAATTAATTGGTGATGATGAACACGGATGGTCACCTGACGGGGTATTTAATTTTGAAGGCGGATGCTATGCAAAATGTATTAATCTTACTGAAGAAAATGAACCGGATATATACCATGCAATTAAATTTGGTTCTCTCGTTGAAAATGTAATTATGGATCCTGCAACTCGTGAGTTTGATTTTAATGATGGCAGTTTAACTGAAAATACAAGAGTTGGTTATCCTATAGAATATATTAACAATGCTCAAGTTCCTTCAAAAGGCGGAATTCCGAAAGTTGTTGTATTCCTGACTGCTGATGCATTTGGCGTTTTACCTCCAATTTCAAGATTAGATAAAAATGCTGCTATGTATCATTTCGTAACAGGATTTACTTCTAAATTAGCAGGTACTGAAAGAGGAATAACAGAACCTCAACCTACATTCTCTACTTTATTCGGAGAACCATTCATGCCAATGGATGCTTCTGTATATGCAAAAATGTTAGGTGATAAATTAGATCAATACGGAACAAAAGTTTACTTGGTTAATACAGGCTGGGCAGGTGGTAGTGCAGCTTCCGGTGCTAAACGTATGAAATTAAGTTACACTCGTGCAATGGTTACTGCTGCATTAAACGGTTCTTTTGATAACATTGAATTTAAACATCATGATATATTTAATGTAGATTATCCTACAAGTTGTCCTAATGTTCCGAGTGAACAATTAGATGCAAGAGGTATGTGGGCTGACAAACATGCATATGATGAAGCTGCAAATAAACTTGCTCAAATGTTTGCTGATAACTTTGCAGCTAAATATCCTAATATGCCAAAAGAAATTACAAATGCAGGGCCAAAACCTACTGCAAGAGTATAAATATTTATAAAAAAAAAAGAAAAAAGGACTTTGAAAAGTAACAAAGTCCTTTTTTTTATTAATTTTTGTAAAATTTTGTCAATTTTTCTAATAAAAATTTTTTCTATAATATATAGACTTATAGGGAGAGAAAAATGAAAGTTAACAGTGGCGATTCATTATGGTCAATTGTTAGAGAAAAACTTGGCGAAAATATTACGGATGCTGAAATCAGTGAAAAAGTCAATCAAATTTCCGTATTTAATAATTTATCAAATCCTTCAGAAATTCAAGTCGGACAAAATATAGATTTATCCTGTCTTGATGAATTTGAAAAAGAGGAAGATCAAGAACAAAAAACATATGAACTTCCGGAACAATCAAATAATACAAAGGCATCTTCGCAAACATATGAAGTAAAAAGCGGTGATTCTATGTGGAGAATTGCAAAAAATTACTTCGGAACAGATACCCCTGAGTCTGAGTTATCCGAAAAAATAAATAAATTAGCAGAATTTAACAACATAAGTGATATATCAAATATAAATGTAGGACAAAAAATAGATTTTTCTTGTTTCAATGAAGATGAAATAGTTAAAGAGCTTGGTGAAACAAAGTCAGAAAAAGAAAAAGAAGAAGAACTTGAAGAAGAAATTAAAGAAGAATCTAAAGAACTAGAAACCGAAGAACAAACATCTTTACCGGAAGAAACAAAACCGAGAGAAATCAATAAAAATTCACAAGAATTAACCGGTGAAATAGAATTTCATAGAGGTTCACCTGAAGAATATGAATACGAAACTGAAGAATTAAAAGAACGAGCTACAGAAATGTGGACAAACACACAAGCAAATGCACTAAGATCTGACAGTCTTCACAGAAATGCACCTACATTTAATGATAATGGTATGGTAACTGCAAACGAAAGCTTTTATGAATCAGAAGTTGACGGGCCATTATCAGGATATACAATACTGGTCAATTCCGGTCACGGAGGTTTTAATCCTGCAGGTACATCATTTGATCCGGGAGCTGTTAATGAAGAATATGGTGCAGAAGAATGGATTATCAATCAAGATTATGCTGAAGAATTAACTGAAAAACTTTTAGATCAAGGTGCTGACGTTTTAATGAATCAAGGACAATTTGAAACCTTGACAGAGTCAATTAATAATTTTGCAGATGAATATGGAAAAGGTAATAATGATAATCTTAAACTTGTAAGTTTACATTCAAATATTGCAGGATCTGACTCTCACGGTATTGTATATTTTAATGCCGATGGAAATAACGATTTAATTAACCATTTAGATAATGCGGCAAGAAAAGCAGGTTTAGATGTTAACTATACCGGTGAATATAATGCAAGAATAAATAAAACAGCAAATAACAATAATATAGACAATGCTCTTGTAGAAATAGGATTTATGTCTAATCCTCAAGAACTTAACAAAATGCTTTATGATGAACAATTTAAAGAATCATTTGTAAATCATATTGTAGATGGAATCATAGAAAGTACTGAAGAATAGAGAAATTATAACCCTTTTTTAGCTTTAATTTCAGCTATTTTTGCCTTCATATCTTCTCCGGCTTTTAATTCTAAACGCCTGATTTCAGAAAAAATCTCGTTCATTATTATTCCCGGATCAGGATTATTAATATTTGTTCCGATTAAAAGATCTTTTTGTTTTTGTATCTCTTTTTCAGCATTATTTAAAATATTTAAAACTTCATCAATTTCATCATCAGAGAATCCAATGGATTTTAATTGATCAGCCATTTGCTGTTTCATTTTTGATCTTTGTTCCATTATTTCTTCTGTAGGATTTTCAGGAATAAATCCTAAACTCTGTCCCATTTTTTTAAATAAATTCATTATTTTCCCCATTCATTAACTATATCATATTTAGAAACCCAATCAGAACCATATTTTGATACATATAAAAATAACCATTCTCTATAGCGAAGATACATCCATAATGGATTTTTATATGAAATTGCACACTCTTTTTTACATTTTTCCAATATTTCTTTCATTTCTTGTTTATTCATTCCGATACAATCAAAATTAATATTTGGAGAAAATTCTTCTTCTGCGGGATAGATTTTTGATATACCGTATTTTGAAGGATCTTGTGCTAATTTTGCATGTCGCCCCATTGTAAATACGCTTCTTCCATATGAATGTATAATATCTTTATTTTCTACAAGCATTTTTATTGTAAGTTGAGCATCTTCCTTTGTCTCTGTAGGAAAACCAAAAAATACAAAAGCAAAATTCCATATACCTGCATTTTTTGAATCAGTTAAAATTAGAAATCTTTTATTTAAATCAATGCCTTTATTGATTAAATTCATCACCGATTCAGAACCTGACTCTAAGCCCCACATTATAATTCTAAGACCTGAATCATATGCTTTTTTTAATATATCTTTCGTAAATGTACTCTCAAGTCTTGCATCACAAAAATACTTGATTTCCATATTATTTTTTATTAATTTTTCCGAAAGTTCATTCATATATGTAGGGGAAACTGATTCATCAATAAACTCAAAATCTGTAATACTATATTTATTTTTATATTCAGACATTTCCGAAATAGTATGATTAATATCTTTTACATTAAAATTTTGTCCGAAATCCTGATCACAAAAACTACACTTGCCCCAATAACAACCTCTTGAAGATTGAAACGGTAAAACAATTTTTGGTGAAAAATATGATTTTAAATCATAATCATCTAAATTCATTGGAGCCATATCATTAAGTTTTATTGGAATCATATTTGAATTTTTATATATTTTGTCATTTTTTATATATAAAAAATTAGGAACATCTTCTATAGGAATTATTCCATTAACGAACTTAGCAACTTCTGTTATTGGCCCTTCGCCTTCTTCTATTGAAACACTATCAGCAAATATTTTAAAAAACTCCGTATGTTTTTTTAGATCATCTGCAATTCTTCCAAAAAAATTTCCGCCAATATTTATATGGGCATTTGTTTTTTGTTTTAAAAGATATGTCAGAGTCAACCCGGGAATAATTTGACTTGAAGAATTTAGCGAAATTGCGATAAAATCTGCATTTTTATTTAATATAGTTTCTATAATATTTTCATAATAATCCATAAATAGATTTGTTGTTTTATCCAGCACAAAATATTTTATATTTTCAAAATTAAATTTAAAAAACGGATTCTGTAAACTATTGAAATTTATCTGATTTGGAGTATAAGGAAGCGATATAATTTCTAATGCTTTATCTATAATATTTAAAGATTTAATAAACTTTACAGGATTATAAAATTCCTCACTCTTAATAAATTTTATGGCTAATTCAATCTCATTGGGTATAAATTCAAAATAATTAGCATTATTTAGAAGATAATTTTTTATTTTATTATATCTGAATATACTTATTTGCTCTGAAAACGTATAATCATTAACTTGTTTTTGAGGTTTAATTATATTTTTCATTTCAAATTTGAGAAATTCCAATAGAGTTTTTGATTGTTTTATAGAATTTAAAATATACTCTTTGTTCAAAATTTTATTATAAAAATCAATATTTAAATCTATGGCAGAAACATTAAAATTATTTGCTTTTAATTGTCCGACAAGTGACGGAATAGCGAAATGAGGACTTATTGGAGTCCATTGAGGTGGAAAAATTAATAACATTTTTTTATTTTGAGTTTCCATTATTACTATTATTTTACATTTATCTTTTATTTAAAATAGTACAAAAAATTGATTTGTTAAAATTTCGTTACATATACGCAATATATATTTTAAAAAATACTTTATATATATACAGGGATAATTATAAGAGGAGAGGATTATTATGGCAACAATGGGAGTGAAACAAGATTATAACCAATTTATTGATAAATTACATCAACAAGGTTTAAAAACTACTTACATTAATACAGCTGCCGGTGAAGCAAATTTTTCAACTTATGGAAATGCATTATCTCAAAGTATGCAGAATGAAATTATGGACAGCTTCAATACTGAAGAAGACTATAAAATGCAAGCTGAAATTGCCGGTTTATTTAAAGGAAAAGGTTCTAATTTTATGGATAGTTCCTCATTTGTATCAAGCTGTAAAAATCTGGGATATAACGTAAAAGTAGAATATAGATCAACTTCATATATTAGAGATTATAAATCAGGCAATTTTTCTAATACAGTCGGAAATGGAGCTATAGCATTCTATACAATTTCTGATGGTCAAGGCGGTGAAATAAAAATTGCAGACGCTAACGGCAACGGAGGTCTTGAAACTGAAGAAATATTTATGAATAATATTCTAGGTGACGTAATGAAAGATATGAGTATTCCTACAAATTCAGCTGTTTCCGGTTCTCATGCAACATCAGGATCTAATTCATCTAACAAATCAGAAAAAGATAAAGAAGAAAAAGTTACTCAAGAAGATTTCAATGAAAAAGTTGATGAATATTTAAAACGTGGTTATACAAAAGCTTTATCAAGTTCTTTAGCAGCAAAAGATTTAGGAAAAAGATATTCATATACAGGTACTTTAGCTGCCAAACTTGAAAAAGAAGAAGAAAAGAAAAAAGATGATGAACTTTTAACAGCTTAATAAAATCAATTAATTTATAAATAAAAACGATATCCTTTTAGATATCGTTTTTATTTTAATGATTTTAATTCAACTTTTATATCATTATTATTCAAATTACCATTAATTTTAACACGAAATGATTCTTCATCATCAGGAGAAGCTAATATTGGAGGTACTTTATTTAATTTGTCTATATGAGCCTCTTTTGTATGTTCAGGTTTAAATGCAATTCGCATTATCCAAGATAAAGGGACAAATAATATTTTTATCTTTTTCTGTTCATTTTTATTATACTTACCCCACATTTGCAAATTTCCATTTTGTTTTGATACATTATAATTTCCTTCAATAAACAAAGATAAATATTTTTGCTGTGAAAAGATTTTTGCATTTTTTATTTCATAATCATCAAAATCAAAACTTCCGTACAAATTAGAACTAAATGCTTTTGCTTTTGAAATATCAATATTTACAATATCTGATATTCTTATTTTTAGAGGTTTTTTTATAAGTTTTGATCGTTTTAATATAAACTCAGTACTGCCAAGTTTTGGAAGATAACCTTCGTGAATGGAAAATAAAGCATGAGCATCTATACTATCCAGCTTATTTTTTGTTTGTATATGCATTTGTGCATTTGCTATTCCTTTTATTTGATTTTGCAATCCGAAAAATACATCTGCTACTATGTTTGAATCAATATTTTCTGCCGTAAAATCTATATCCGAAGAATGTGACTTTATATAATATTTCCCTTTTGCATTCAAAAATCCTTGAGCGAAAATCATTTCAGGTATTTTAAATTCAATAATTCCATTTCTTAATTTTCCGTCAATTTGAATATTATCTAAAGATACTCTATTTCTGGTTAAATGATTTAATCTTATTTTTAATTTATCAATTGTTAAATCAGGATGTTTATATTTATTTGAAATTTTTAATTTTTTTCTTTTTTTATGTTTATGATAACCATTCTTTATATCATATCTGTCCAAAAATAGATCAATATCATAT
>CANPZN010000078.1 GCA_947588785.1 Candidatus Gastranaerophilales bacterium | reverse complement strand
GAATACAGAATATTAAATCAACAAAAAATTACTAATGAAGAAATCGAAAACATTTTAAAAAAATTTTAATTATTTTTCTTTATTCAAAACCAAACATTTTGATAATAAGAGAATAGCAATAAATCAAATAATTATAACGTAATATCATAAATAAGATTTTAAAAAACAATAGTGCTGGCAGTTAAAATAAATATACCTATTACAAATATTTATTATAAATTAGTAAACAATTATAATAATTGCAATTGCTGTTGACAAACATTATTTTTTGCCATTTCAGAGAAACTTTTAATATCAAACTTCTTAACTTCAATATCTTGTTTATTATAGTATAGTGCCCATAATAAATATGATATTGTCAAGTCATAAAGACGATTGTTATTTTCACTTATATTATTGTCTTTCATATACGAACTAATTTCGTATATAATATCTTCAATTGTTTCTTTTTTGCTGTAAAAATTATCTTTAGGAATATCTGATTTCTGAAAAGTCACATATATATCAGATTTTGGGGAAAAATTTGCCCAACTTTTATTAAAAGGGCTGCCATATGTGTCATAAATACTTGTATCTACAAGACTAAAGCCTAAATCTCTACATTTTGAAATAACAGCCTTCCATATTTCAGAATTTTTATTTTGAAAGCAAAGTGTAAAATATTTATTTGGCTTGAGGGCACTATATATGTTCTCAAGAGATTTAGACAACAATTCGTTAAATTCTTGCTCTCCTTTATTTTGTACTGGATTTATTATAACCTCTTCCTTGGTATTGTATGATTTATCTAGCCATGCATTCCAAATATACGAAAGCTCTGAATATTGAATTGCATCGCCATATGGTGGGTCTGTGAAAAAATAATCAATACTATTTTCTTCAATATTATCTAAAGCTGATACGTTATCAATAGACCAAGAACCATAATTTATGTTATGCGATTTTTTTTCCATTTCTCTTTTATACTGCTGTTTTTTAGCTTTTATTATATTTTCAATTCTATCTTCAAATCTAAACCATACATTTTCTTCAATATAATCATCCGGAACCCAATAATTATTTACTCCTAATGGTCTTACATTTTCACTCTTAAGTTTACTTACATGTAATACAGTATTTGTAAAAGCAAGAAGGAACAATTCTTTATTTTTACCATCTAATTTTTGTATTTCGTCATATAACAAGGATAATGCATATAAATTTCTTTTGGTGTACATATCTGTTACTAAAGATATTCCTTTATAACTGAACCTATCTTTATAGAATTTTTTAGGAAAGCTTTTTTTAGGAATCCATTTTTCAATATTTAATTTTTTATAATTTTGCAAATCTAAAATTTCTTCTTTTGTTAATTCATGTTTTGTGCATTTAGATTTACAATTATCACAATATATCATCCCTGAATATTTATTTTCAAATTTTGGGCCAATATTAATATATTTATAATACAAATGTTTACCACATTTTGGACAAACATATTCTGTAATATACAAGTTCATAATTGATTTTTTACAAGATTTAGTTAGCATTTTTAAATCTTTTTCTAAGGCTTCAAAATCAATATCGTTTATTAAAGTACCACTTGAAACCTGAATAGCAGAAGGATTAAGATCCCTCCCTATAAAATTTCTATTATTAATTACTGCTTCCAATCCCGTACAACCACTACCGCAAAAAGGATCCATTACTGTATCGTTCTTGTTTGAGTATTCATTGATATATTTTTCAACAATATACCATGGTTTTCTAGCCCAATATTTATGAATTTTGTATATCTTGGAATACTCTTTTTGGTAATTTTCATCAGAATATAGACTATTGATTATTTTATCCAGTATTTCCTTCATTATTCTTTCCTTAGTATTAGGCAATAATGATGTAAGATATTACTTGCCCATGAGTTTGGATAGCCATATGGTGATAAACCAATTTTATCTTGAATCCATATTTTCTCATCCTTTAATACATACTTTTCTCCAAGAATTCTTGCCATGTCCCAAGCTAATGGATACATCTTCCCACCCTTCTTGACGTTTTTTACGATAATAGTAATGTAAGCACCATCTGCTAGTTTATCATATAGCTTTAAATAAACATAACAAACTTCTTTAAGAAATAGTTCATAATCATCAATATTTCCCAAATCAGCTGTTGCATCAGAATAGTGAACATCCAAACCTTTTTTCTCTCGTTCTTTTTTAAAGCCATCTGTACTTCTATTCAAAACATCCCAATAAGGAGGAGATGATATTGAATAATTAATAACTGGCAGTTTTATTTTATCAATATTTCTACAATCATCATTAATGACATTATTTTTAAATTCTGGTGTTCTTTTAAGAATAATATCAAAATATTTTTTATTTAACTCAATTCCATAGCCAATTCTATTGGTACGTCGACAAGCCACTAAAGTGCTTCCTATCCCTGCAAATGGATCTAATACAGTATCCCCCTCTTTTGTAAAATATTTTACGAAATCAGAAATCATAGTAGGTGAAAATGTTGCAGGGTGTGCTTGCGTATCCTTTGTTACTGCACGTTCCTCTTGTAGATCGCTTTGCAAAGCATTAAAAATAAACCAACTACAAGTAAATTTTGTCCATTCTTTCCCGGTTAAATCATTTATTTTATTCCTTAAATCATAAGCACCGTCATTTACATTGAGAATAATTGCTTGAGCCTTTTCAACAAGTCCAGCTGGCTGGTATAATTTTACCTCCGCCCAATTGTCTTTATATAGCTTTGGAATTTTATTAACACTTGTCATATAAATGTTATCTAAAATATTTTTTGCTTTTTTCTGCTTGTCTTTATCTGGATGAGGCACAATTTTTCTAGAATTATCTTTATAATAAAAACATTGTTGCTCTGACATTAATTCTCCTTTTCGTATGTAGTTTAGCATTACAACAAAGACATATCAAGTGATTGAAATATCTTCATTTTTTAATTCTTTTAAAGAACAATTACCATTATAAAATTTAGTTTTAAAATACTTTATTTTCATACCAGCAGCTGTACATTTTTTAAATATTAATTTGGCATCTTCTTCTTTATCATTTAGCTTAATGTTGCTTATGTGCGGATTCATTATTATAAAGCAGTATTCTACTTTATAGCCCTGTTTTAGGAGCATTAGTATTTCTTTAAGCTGTCGTTGCGTTCTTCCGCAGCTTACTAAAGGGTACACCGCCTCATTTTTATTTGCCAAGATACCCTTTGCTTCAATAATCAATTTCTTATTAGATACATAAAAGTCGGTTTTATAATCTTTAATATAGTGCTCTCGGTATAATGTATCTTTGCTGTATTTTTTAAATAAAAATTCCTGCATTAAATCATTTACATAATTTAAATTAAGTAATGTCCAAACATTATCAACTTTTGCTGCTTGTAGTGTGTATTTTGTACGAAGTTGTTTGCCTTTATTTGGAACAAGTAATACAGTTTTTTTATTTAAATTAATATAATTTTTTAATTTGGAAGAGCTTGAAACATAACACTCCTCCTGCTTGTTTGCAATATCAACCAAGCATAAAAAACGATTATCTTTTTCTTTGACAAATTTCCCTGTTATCATACTACCTTTTTAATTTAATACTTCCATCTATCAAACCAAGTTTTATAATATCCATACATTCTTTAAAAATTGATAGAACTCTTCCCTTCATCGGAGCATCAGAAATTGCAACTAATTTACTAATAACTTCTGAAGGAACATTCTCCAAATCATCACGCGTAACATAAAAAACATTATCTTCATGTCTAAGCAAATGCCATTCTTTATCATCAGTTTTATGTTCATCAAGATATGCAATCTCTTCAGAATCCATTCTAGGACATAAATAATAGACCTTTTTACCATAAAATAAATATTTAGATAAATACATTTCTCCGACAGCAATATGTCCTGCTCTTTGAGAGCCATCGGTATAATTACGCTTCATTCTTCCTGCATATTTAATAATATAATCCTCATTTAATATAGTTGATCGTTTATTGGCAAATATATCCCAATTATAATCATATTTTTTAAACTTATTTTCATACCAAAATTTATGCATTTCTTCAGCATAACCTTTAAGATATTGGTTAACCTGTTCGGAGGCACGACCATATTTTACAATAAGTTCTAAGAGGTCATTGACAATATTTAAATCCTGAATGATTAAGTATGCACCATCTCCATGTTCATATATAGTAGCATTATAAGCCATTTCAAACAAATCCGGTTGAACAATACTATCACCTTTTCTTAAATAATAGATTCCAATATAACCATTTTTTACTGCGCCTAAAGCATGATGAAATCTTTGATATTGAGCATTCCCAGTACTTCCTCTATTTAAAGCATCCGTTCCTTCAAGCCCTATTAGTGGGATCTCAACAATATTGCCATCAATTTCTTTTTGCTCAAACCAACCAGCATCGCATGAACCATAGTTAACTCCGTTATAAGAAAAAGTAAGTCCACCTTCTTCAACTAATTTTTGATCTTCGTTGCTACTATCTGGAAATATTCTTAGGGCAATACCCTCAAATCGTTTGACTTTATCTTTAATTTCATTTTTTACAATTTGATCACTAGACATTCCGGAAGACATTTCTAATCACACTCCTTTATTGCTTCAACAATTTCCTTAATTGATAAGTTGTTTGTTACTTTTATTATTTTTTCTTGATTATATTTTCCCTTTGGTTCAAGCTTATTAATATAATTCGCCAATTCTGTATTTTTAAAATTAGATAAGATATATAATTTTAAATAATTATTAAACCAATTTATGTATTGCTGAAAATCAAGATCACCTTCTCCCTCTTTATCAATTTGTTCAGATTCTTTTAGCATTATTTCAAAATTACCGTTTATATTAAACATTCCAAAGCAATTCTTTGTTGGATAAGGTTTATCGGGATGCATTTCGTATCCCTTACAGAACAACCCTGTTTTTAAATATTTTTCTAATTGGGAAGCCATTATTGTTGTCGCTGTTTTGGCCTCTCCAACAATAATATTTTCTATATTTAGATTTTCTGTAATTACATAGTTCCCAGAAATTTTTAGCAATGCTAATTCAATAAGATGAAAACCGTTACCACTAAAATTTTTATAACCACCGAAATCAGGTGTTCCAATTGTATGCATTAATGGAATCTGATTTTCTACAATATAACCTCGTTTTTTAAAAAATTCACAAGCTAAATACTCTAAAAAACACTCCATCCCATTTCCATTTTTCCAACCTTCTATTCTAAAAACAATGAAATCTGTCGGTGCCAGTTTATTTTCAATAAGTATATTATGGATTTTTTCTATTTCACTACGAAACTCCCTTTCACTATTACATTCGCATAGCAAAATATACTTATCACCATTAAATAAATATGACTTTGAATTCTTCAGCTCACTAGGGGAATAGTATAAATTATGATTATCGAAGATTCCTGTTACAAAGTTATATTGAAACGCTTCTCTTAATATTTTTGTTGTTCCCTTTGGACTAAACGGATAACAAGGATCATCCAAATATCCAGCACCGGTTACATTAGAAAACAAAAATGCTTCTATGGGCTGCATTTTAATGGCTTTCCCTATCACGGTTTCTACGAGAGGAAAAGAGAAATTTCTTGAAAATATTTGCAATATACTTTCTTTATTTAACTCCAAAAAGCCTCCTTGGTTGTTATTTAAATGAGGAAAGAGATAAAGGCCCATACGCCATGACCTTTATGATTTCTTTTACTCCTTATACTAAATATTCTATCATAAATACTAGACATGGTTTTGCTGTAAACTTGACTTGCTTATAACTTTGAGTGATGAACACGACACGTTAAAGGAGGTCATATGGAAAAAGTTGGATTTAATATTACTCCAAAAGAGTTGAGTTAAGTAAGTAGTCTGAGAATATTTATAACACTGCTGTTGTTATTGATTATTTTGTTGCTAATCAGCAAGAAATTGAAGAATGCTACAATCTTGCAATGGTATTAAGCACCTGAGAAACGATGTGGATGTGTTAAATCCATTTAAAAGGTGTTTAATCGGTGTTAAAAAAATTATTGTGTTGAAATGATACGATCTAGGAGATATACACGTATATCTATGCTATAATAATTATAGAACAGAGTATTCAAGAATCTTTAAACTTTGACAAAAATAACTTTTTTGTAAAATACATACATTATCTTAATAAAATTTATAAATTCACTTGACAAATTTTAATTTTATAGAAATAATAGCATGTAAAGGAGGCTTACATGCTCGAAAAAATTAGTGAAGAATTAAAACAAAGAATAGCAAACAGCCATATTGAAGGCTATGGGGAAGAGTTAGAATATTGGGTTAAACAAATAAACACCCCTACAAGTAATTACAAAAATATGCTACCGCGTGATTTAACAAATGGTATTCTTGTTTCTTTTTGCGATGATAATTTAAGATATGACATTGTAAGACGTGGCTTCTATGAGTTGTTGTTATTGCTTGACTTAAATTCAAATCTTCTTTTTACTTGCATGAGTGAAGATGCTCTTAACAAAATTTTAAAAGACAAAAAACGTGAAGTACCACATTATATAGACATTTTGTCTCTTAAAAATAAAGGGTTGGAAGGTAAAACCCACCAAATAACTTTTCCGGGGATTGATACAGAGTTATTTCCTGAGGATGAGCTTGATCGACAACTAAAAGAATTGTGCTTTAATCTTGAAATGCAAACAGATAAAGAATTTAGACATTGTATAATTACAATTAAAAAAAGCGGTTATAATATAGAGGAATTAAAAGCATACATTTTTAATTCTTCATTAGAATTAGTCGAAGAAGAGAATTGGAGTCAATACTTGAAACCAAGTTATACATTCCTTGATGATACTAATAAATCCAACGAGATGGATATAATAAAACCGACATTAAAGAAAGATTTCTTAGCAAAGGATAAAGATACAATGCCGGAAATTAAAAATGATAAAAATGATGAAAAAGATGTTAATCAGAAAGAATAAAGTATAATGAAAAATAAATTTAGCGGTGAACAGTTAAAAGTTGCTCGAACCTACAGGGGATTAACAACTGAAGAGCTTGCTCAAAAAATTGGAGTAAAGAAACAAACAATATCCTTGTATGAAACGGATAAAATTATTCCTGAGGTGGACAATTTATTTAAAATAATTAAAGAATTAAACTTTCCAAGACAATTTTTCTTTCAAAATAAAAAAACTATGCCAGCAGGAACTCCGTATTTCAGAGCATTATTAACTACTAATAAAAAATACAGAGAACAACAAAAATTACAGAACCAGTTTAGAGCTCAATTATGCGAATATTTATTAAAATATATGGATTTTCCTGTCTTAAATATTCCGAATAATATTGATTTTGATGGAGATATTGAGGCTTTTTCATTAAAAATAAGAGAGTTCTGGGGATTAGGTTTAGAGCCAATTACAAATATGATTCATTTGCTTGAAAAGCAAGGACTAATTGTTTTACTTACGAAAACAGATACTGATGATATTGATGCCTTTAATCAATCAATACAAATAAACAATGAGGAAAGATATATAGTTACTTTGTCTAAAAATAAACCTTCTTTCTCAAGGATACAATTTGATGCAGTTCATGAGCTAGGACATATACTTCTACATCCAAAAAGTGAAGATATAGAGTCCATTTCAAGAGAAGAATTTAAATTTTTAGAAAAGCAAGCCAATGAATTTGCCGCTTCATTTTTATTACCTAAGGAAGCATTTATAAAAGACCTTCCTGAACGATATAGGTGCAGTTTAGATTATTATGTCAGATTAAAGAAAAAGTGGAATGTTTCAATATCAGCGATGATTATTCGTGCATATAATTTGAATTTAATGACATACAATCAGTATCAGTACTTAATGAAAAAAATGTCACAAAAGGGTTGGAGAATGCACGAACCATATGATGATTCAATTGTAATTCCAGAACCTACAATGCTGAAATATGCAATTGATTTGCTTTTAGATAATAATATTCATACAGTTCAATCATTATTAGAGGATATAAGTGTTGATTTGGCTTTAAATTCCGATGAAATAGAATTTTTGTTAGGTCTGGAAGAAGGTAAATTGGCAATTCCTGATACAACAGTTTCTAAGATTAAACCTAAACTTAAGATTTAATATTTGTCAAAGATTATATTTTGCCTAAAATAATTGAAATAGAAAAAATTATAACATTATATATAATTGTTATTTTATTGTTCAATATGATCAAATATTTACTGTTATTGAGCATAGAATACTTCCTGTTGTTCAGATACAACAATAATTAACATCTAAAATATGGATAATATATTTCTCAAAATCTTTGTTATAGCGTTCGCCGATAATGAGTTTTGAAATATAGCTTTCAGTTAGGTTCAGTCTTTTTGCGAGCATTTTTTGTGGCATATTTTTCTGAAGCATTTTGAAACGTATCATTCTTTCTCTGCGATACAGAAAATGACTTCCGCCATTATTCATATTATTTGGGCTTTTTGACATTTTTTGCTCAAGTAATTCAAGCTGTTTTCTTAATTTTGCTTGATTGCTCGCGTTAAACGTGCCTACGCTTCGCTTCGCACTATGCTTGCAATTCGCTTTACGCATAAAAACTCCTTAAAATAAACAGATAATTATTGGGGTACACACATTTTAACTCTGTTTCGCAATAAATCAAGTTGGATTTTGCGTAGGCTGAAGTGAACGTAAGTGAACGGATGCCGAAGTAGCACGAAGCAATGTGAACGGAAATTTTGCGAAGGCAAAATAAAGTGAACGACAGCGGAGTGTGGAGCAATAATCCAATACAAACCGTGTCGAAATG
>CANPZN010000077.1 GCA_947588785.1 Candidatus Gastranaerophilales bacterium | reverse complement strand
AATTCTTTATTTTTGACGATAAGAAAGTATTTACGGGCAGCGCAAATATTACAAGTACCGATTTAACAGGATTTAATGCAAATTATGCCTTGTTACTAAACTCTCCGGAAATTGCACAAATATACAAAAATGAATTCGAGCAAATGTATAATGGCAATTTTAGTATCAACAAAAAAGTTCTGTCAAAAAATTCAATAACAAAAAATAATACTTCTATAACTGTTTTGTTTTCACCTCAAGATAAAATCATAAGACATAAATTAATTCCGATAATAAATAATGCAAAAAAATATATTTATATCCCCACTTTTTTTATAACAGATAAAAAAATATTAAATGCACTAATAGACGCAAAACATCGAGGCATTGATATAAAAATTATTAATGATGCTACAAATTCACATTCTAAATACTCTATTCATAACTCACTTAGAAAAGCAGGAATACAAGTTAAAACAGAAAATTATGCCGGTAAAATGCATTCAAAATCATTAATTATTGACGATACCATTTCAATTATCGGTTCAATGAATTTAACATACAGCGGTGAAAATAAAAATGACGAAAATGTAGTCATAATCAAAAATGAAGAAATTACAAAATTTATGAAAAATTCATTTATTGATACTTGGAATAAAATCCCCGATAAATATAAAATATATGACCCAAGAGCTGAATCTATTGAATCCATCGGATCCTGTTCCGATGGAATTGATAACAATTTTGATGGAAAAATAGATTTAAAAGATGAAGGCTGTAAAAATAATTTGTCCGAGAAAATTTCGCAATAAGAAACTTTCCGTAGAGTGCAATAGAGCCGGTTTAAAATTGGATTAACGGAATTTCGTACAGCCAAAGGCGGACTGGATTGCACGAAATGAATTTCGAGACAAATATAAATAAGTTAACCAAACTTATTAAGTGCTGCTGCACCGAACCCGAAAATATGAGGACGAGCTGAACGACAAACAAAGTGCAGTGAAGCACTCGTCCGAAGAGAGGAAAATTCAAGAGAGCGAAATTTGTGAAAGGGTGAAACGAAGTGAACCCGAGTAATGAAGGGGCTGAAATGAGCTACAGCGATAGCGAGCGAATGACAAGCCCCAAGACAGCAAATTTCAAGAGAGCGAAATTTGTGAAAGGGTGAAACGAAGTGAACCCGAGTAGCGAAGGGGCTGAAATGAGCTACAGCGATAGCGAGCGAATGACAAGCCCCAAGACAGCAAATTTCAAGAGAGCAAGCACAAGGTTAAACACTAGATTATGCATTTTCTTTCATATATTTTTTATAATTTTTTCTTTTGTCTTTTTTCGTTTTGACATTACTGTTACCAATATTTTGAGGATTCTTAATAATAGATTTTTTAAATTCAATATCAGAATTTTTCGTACCAACTAACATCGATAAAACAAACATAGTATTGCGTCTAACAGAATCATAACCTATAGTAAGTTTTGCATAGTCAGGGCCAACACTTAAAAGTATTCTGTTTTCTTGCAACAAATCATCAGCACTTACTTCTCTATTCATAGATACAGAAGCTAAATATCCTAATGATAAATATTTACATAATTTTAAACTTTCTATAAGAACTAAATTTGAACGTCCATAACGATATCGATCGAATTCAAAAGGTGATTGTCCTGCTATTGCTGTTTGATAATATATTAATGATTGTTGCCAAGGTCCAACCTTTGTTCTTAATGAAGGCCCTATTCTAAACAATCCTGCAACATCACCGGTTGTATATACAGAAGCCATTGTTTGAGCAACTAAACCAACATTTACACCTATATTTCCTTCAGGATCAGAATAATTATAAAAAGGTTTATAAGTTTGAGTCATCCATCTAAATCGCCCTTCGGCGTCATTAAAATCTGTATGTAGATTACCGGGATTATCTACATATAATCCGGCAGAATACATTTGTGAAAATCTTAATTTTAAATCATCTATATTATCATTTCTTGAATATGTTAAATTTAAACCATATTTCGGCATTCTATAACCCAAAAACCACTCATTTTGATTAGTATAACGGGAATAATTTAATGTTAACCCCGGAGCTAATTTTTGTTTTCCTCTTAAAATAAATTCGCTATGAGATGTTCCGTAAGCAGCTTCTGTCAGATTTGTTTCACTCCTAAATCTCGCTATACCGCCGATTCCAAGATCATCTTTTCCATATGTTAATATAGGTGCTAATTTTAATGTTGATCCGCCCGGAACATTTAGTACTACCGCAGGCCCTAAATACATTCCAAGTTTATTTTGAGAACCGAATTCCGGTATATTTGTTTCTATATTTGTATTTTGTTTATTAGAAACTATTCTTGCAGATGGTATAGAAGCTATTTTATGATTTTTTAAATATAAATCTGCATTTTTCACGGTTATTATTTCATGGTCTTTTTTTGAATCAATATATATCGTTCTTGCTTTTAAACTATATACTCCTGATGAAATAGTATCTTTTTGTATCCTATTCTGAAATACTTGACCTTGATCAACATAGCTGTCAAATGATGTAGAACCAAATCTTAAAACTTCATTTTTTATAATCTTTGCTACACCTTCATTTTCTTCTATTCTGTCAGAATATATAAAAGCCTCTTTCGCTGATAATTTTATATCTTCAGTTGATGTTACAGGATTCTCTATCCATCCTTCAGGTTGATTTAAATCCAATTTTATAAAATCTCCCTCAGTTACTGAATCTTTTGATATAAGAACAACATTTTCACTTGCTTTTAATACGTTTCTATCATAATTAAATATTAATTTATTTGCTGATAGCGAAGTATCATCCTTTTTAAAAATAATTTTTGCATTACCTACAGCTTCTATTTCATATCTTTCAGGATAATACTCCATATAATCTGCACTTAATTCTATTGAAGGGTTTTCGGGAACTTCATTTGTGATTTTTTCTTTTTTCTTAAAGATAAAAAATTTATCTTTAAAAGTAGTTGTTTTTTCAAATTGTTTTTCTTTTTCTTTCTCTTTTAATTTTTCTTCTCTTGTTGCAGCATCAGCACGCTGAGCTGGTGTTAATACTTTTTCTTTCTTTTCTTTTTTTTCTTTATTCAATATAAAAAATCTTTTATTATTTTTTTCAGCTGTATTTTCTGATGCAATATTACCTTTTTCAATTGAATCATCATTTTTAGTTACATCTTTTTCAGAATTTAAAATATTATTATTTTCTTGTTTTTTATTTTTTTGTTTCTTTTTATTTTTAATCATTCCAAAAACAGTATCACTGCCTTCTGAATCATCAGGAACATTTTCAGGATTTAAAGTTGAATAAAAAGGATCGTTACCGAATTCAGGATAAAAATCCATTGCAAATGCCATATTAGAAACAGCTAACATTAATATAAATATTAAAATTATTTTTTTATTTTTCACCTTACTTACCTACAAGAATCTTTTTGGATTTTGATGTTTACCATTAATACGAATTTCAAAGTGACAATGAGGCCCGGTTGAATATCCTGTAGAACCTACAAGACCTATTATATCTCCTCTTGTTACATTTTGACCGACAGAAACTTTTTGCTGCGACATATGTGCATATAAAGTTGTTGTTGGTTGTCCTGTACATTTACCATGATCAAGTATAACAACTTTACCATATCCGCCATACCAACCTGAATATATTACTTTTCCTGAATTTGATGCACGAATTGGCGTTCCCATAGGTGCTGCATAATCTATTCCGGTATGGAAAATTTTAGTTTTGAATATTGGATGTACTCTTGAACCATATGGAGAACTAATTCTGGCTCCTTGTACCGGAAGCAAAAATCCTCCGGAAACTATAACTCCGCTATTTCTTGTTGTTCTTGAAATTAATGAAGTCAAATTATCTGATAATCTTTTTAATTCTTTTTCTGATTTTTCATATGCTTTTTTATCTTTTTTGATTTTTTCAATCATTGATTTATTTTGACTTATCGTTTTTTGGATTGAAGAATTTTCACGATCCATTATCTTAATAATTCCTGATAATTGACGTTTTTCATTTTCCAATCTTCTTTTCAATATTGCAATTTTAGTAGCTTCTTGTCTTAAAGACTCTATTTTCTTTTTATCTGACTGTATTATTAAATTTTGATAATATACCCTATCCAAAAACTGACTTATAGTATTTGAACTCAATAATATATCAATTATTAGCGTATGTTTTGTTTTGTATATACATCTGAGTCTTTCAGCTGAATCTTTTTGTCTTTTATTATATTTTGCCATTTTAATATTTAATTCTTTTGTTAAAGAATCTATATTAGCTTGTTTTTTGGAATATTGAACCTTTGATTTTTCTAATGATTTTTTATTATTTTCTAATTTTTGTTGATTTTTACTTAATTTATCAGATACCTGAATTTCTAATCTTGTCAGTTGTTTAATTTTTTGTTTTAATTGCAGTCTTTTTTGTTCAACTTTTTTAACCTGCTGCCTTTCATCTATAGCATAAGCATAACTTCCTGTATAAAACAGGAAAATTCCGGTTATTATAATTGCAACAAATTTTTTATAAGACATTAATTTCTTTTCCGTTAACTATCCTATTACCATAAACAACATTGAACCAAATGTCCAAAGTAAAAAACACAATATAATCGTTGAAATTATAATTTTTCTATTTTCTCTAAAAAATTCCATATTTTCCCCAATCTTCTTCTTATAATATAATTTTACTCTAAAAATTAAATGAAAGAAAGATATTAACCAGATTTTAACATTTTATTCTGTATACATTCTTTTCTGTTATTATCATAGAACATTTTACATCTTGTTTATCAGGATATATTGTTTCATATAATAAATCTTCACAAGTTAGGATTATTGTTTTTGCATTTATATTTGAATATACGAGAAATCTATCATAATACCCCCTGCCATAACCTATTCTATATCCGTTTACATCAGCTGCGATTGCCGGAACTAATATTAAATCAATGCTTGTTAAATTATCTAGTTCAGGTGTTGTCGGCTCTTTTATGTTATATTGATTGATTTGCAATTTATCTTTTTCATATTTGCATACCAATAAATTTTCTTCCTGTATTTTTGGTAAAAACCAATTTTTTGTTTCATCATTAAAATAATCAACAGTAGATATTTCTGATTCTTTTGAATAATAAGCCAGTATATTTTTTGATGTTTTATATTCATCTGTAGAAATTAAATTTTTTTTTACTTTTTCACTTATCTTTTCAATATCCAAAAAACTTCTTATTAGTTTTGATTTTTTTCTCAATTCTTTTTTCATAAATGCATTTTCCGCAAAAAAAGAGGACTATAACAGTCCTCTTTTTATTTTTAGTATTATTTATTTTATGTTTGAAAATGTCCAAGCATCATTTGCCGGAGTTGTTGCTGCTTGATAATCAGCATGAGAAACTCCGCCTTCATCCTGACCATGGGCTATTGGTTTATACAATCTATTATAATATTCTATTACCATTCTATCAGAATTGAAATATGCATCTGCAGTCCTAATTGCTTGACGCATCATTGTTGCCCATTTTGTTTTATCATTATAATACGTTGGTATTATTTGATTTTCAATAATATCCATCATACATTCATAGTCTTTTCTATGTCTTTCTTCCCACGGAATATTATCATCCAAGCCGGGATATTCTATTGTATATCCGTTAATTCCTGGGAATGTTCCTTCAACTGTCCATCCGTCAAATGTTGATAAATGAAGAGCCCCATTTGCATTTGCACTCATTCCTGACGTTCCCGATGCTTCAAATGGTCTTAATGGTGTATTTAACCATATATCAGAAGCTCTCTTTAACTTACCGCTAAGATCCAACTCATAACCTGTTAATACAACAACATTTTTCATTGAATAAGAACTTCTTAATATTTTATTAAACATCTCTTTTCCAATAACATCATCAGGATGGAATTTACCTGCAAATATTAGTTGTACTTTATTTTCATTTAACAGATTTAATATTCTGTTTTCATCCATAAAAATTAACCAAGCACGTTTGTAATCCGCAAACCTTCTTGCCCAGGTGATTGTTAATACATTCGGATCTAATCTTTTACCAACAGTATTTGCTATATATTCAAATACTTCTTTTTTCATTTCAATCTTTGCTTCTAACAATGCATTTAAATCATTTGTTTTCATTCTGTTATCTTGCCAATAATGAAGATTTACGGCATTTGTTATAGCTCTTATCGGACATCTTCCTTCAACCCAATGCCACATTTTATTTGCTACTAAACCATGTAATTGAGAAACGGCATTTGCTATTCTTGACATTCTAAGAGCAGCAACAGTCAAAGAGAATTGTTCTCCGCCTAATTGAATTGCTCTTTCTCTTGAACAACCTGCGAAAAATCCACCTTTTAAAAGGTTATCAACCCAATGTACTTCATTTCCTGCCGCAACCGGTGTATGAGTTGTAAATACTACTTTTTCTTTTACTCTGTTTAAATCACCATTATATTGATTTAATAATTCAAAAGCTGCAGGAAGAGCATGTCCTTCATTTAAGTGAACACAATCAAAATTATATCCGATCTTTTGTAAAAATCTTATACCGGCAACACCTAAAACTGTTTCTTGAGCTATTCTGATTTTTTCATTGCCATCATATAATTTGTGTGAAATTGATCTTGCCCATTCGGAATTTTCTTCTATATCCGTTGTTAAATAATAAACAGGACAAGTATCAAATAGAGATGGTTCCAGCTTATATGCTTTTACTTTTACATTTTCACCATAAATTTCCACATCAACTGTTTCATTAATGTCTGTCAGAAAATCATAATGTTTTCTTATATAGGCAACTTCTACATTGCCATCGTGATCAATTCTTTGATTGTAATAACCATATGTCCATAGCATTGTTACTCCGACCATAGGCATTTGAAGATATCCTGCAGATAACATATGTGAACCTGCTAAAAATCCTAAACCACCTGAATAAGTTGCTATTGACTGGTCAATTGCTATTTCCATTGAGAAATATGCTACATTTGGTAGTCCCATTGTTTCTCCTTTTATATTCTGAACATTTCTTACCGACTAATAACTTATATCAACAAAATAACAAAAAATCAAATTTTTAACCATAATTTTTTTTTATTTTTTTGTATTTTTTATTTTAAATAATCTAAAACTATTGTCATTTGTGCTTTATAATATATAATTTTATATTATTTATCTACATTTATTTATCTTCCAAAATACCTTGCAGATTGCCCCGGGGTGGGGTGGGGGGGAAAAAAAAGAGAAAAAAGGTATAACAGGGAGGATAAAAAAATGAAAAAAGTGAGTGTAAAAAAAGAAATGAACAAACCCAATATACTCAAGTATATGTAATTAATAAGGTATAACTCAGACTATCATTAAATAGAGGTAAATTTTAATACATTTTGATAAGAAAAGATTACACAAAATAAAATATTTAAAATTTTTAACAAATAAAATTTTCAAATACATAAATTTACATAAATTATTAGTAAAATATAATATATATGGCAGGTTATCATGAAATTAGCTGTTTTTGATTTTGATTCCACACTTATGGATGGTGAAACTCTTGAATTTATCGCAAGAGAGTATAATATTGAATCTCTCATGAAAAAAATTACACAAGAAGCAATGGAAGGAAAAATTGATTTTTTTGAAAGTCTTATAATGCGGGTTGAATTATTAAAAGGTGCAAAAGAAGAAAAAATTACGGATATTTGCCGCAATCTTCCATATACCTATGGTGCTAAAGAAACAATTAAAGAATTAAAAGCTAAAGGCTACACTGTTGTTTGTTTCTCCGGCGGATATGAAACAGCTACTATACCTGCACAAAAAAATCTCGGGTTTGATGCACAATTTTCTAATATTTTTCACTTTAAAAACGGAATTTTAACAGGAAAACTTGGCGGTGAAATGATGTTTTCCGACAGTAAGGGAAAAATGATCAAAAGGCTGCAAAATATTCTGAATATCAATGAGGAAAATACTCTTACGGTAGGTGATGGGGCTAATGATATAAGTATGTTTAATTTTGCCTCTAAACGTGTTGCCTTTTGTGCTAAACCCATTTTACAAAAACATGCAAATATTATTATTAATAACAAAAACTTAACAGAAATTCTAAATTACGTTTAATTTTTCAGAATCTAATATAGAAATTTAATCTAGTGTTGCAACCTTGTGCTTGCAGTTTTGGGGCTTGTCATTCGCTCGCTTTCGCTGTAGCTCATTTCAGCCCCTTCGCTACTCGAGTTCAGTGCAGCGGCACCTTAGAAGTTTGGTTTAACTTATTTATATTTGTCTTGAAGTTAATCCAACTTTAAACCGGCTCTATTGGCACCCTACGGAAAATTTACTCACATTTCTTATCGTGAAATTTTCTCGGACAGTATTATATAATAATGAACCAATTATACAATATTTGTTTTTTATAGTAATTTTTGATATTTAATCAAAATTATTTTAAACAATCACATAAAATTTCAAAATATCCTTGTTTCTTATCACAAACAGGACATTTTACAGGTGCTGATTTTGATTCGGCTACATGTCCGCAATGTGTACAAACCCATAAAACTTTATCATCTCTTTTGAATAGTGTTTCATCCTTTAAACGTTGTGCTAATATTTTATATCGTTCACTATGATGTTTTTCTATATTTGCAATATTAAAAAATGCCTTTGAAATTTCATTAAATCCTTCTTCTTTTGCAATTCTGCCAAATTCAGGGTACATTGCAGTATATTCTTCTTCTTCATATTTAGCTGAACAAAGTAAGTTTTCCAGAGTTGTTCCATTACAAGAAGGATATGAAATATCAGTAATTTTGACATCGTCGCCATCGAGAAAATTATAATATATTTCTGCATGTTCTTTTTCATTTAAAGCTGTTTTTTTAAAGA
>CANPZN010000076.1 GCA_947588785.1 Candidatus Gastranaerophilales bacterium | reverse complement strand
TACATCAGGAGGCGTTAATATTCCTGATATAATTAATAAACATACTATTATATACGGTCTTTTTTCAGCTATTTTTTCATATGATAATATTTCTGATTTTATTAAATAATATGTTATTATCGGTACTTGAAACATAAAACCAAATACTATTCCGAGCCATAGTACCAATGACATTATGTTTGAAAGATTTAACATCGGATTTATATTTTCTGTTGCAAAACTCATTCCGAATTTTATTATTAATGGTAATATCATAAATAAACAAAATAAAACACCTGTTCCAAAAAGTAGTGTTGATATTATTACTATTGATTTTATAAACTTTTTTTCGTGTTCATACAATGCCGGTAATAAAAAATCCCATATTCTTTTTGCTATATATGGAAAACATATTACTATATCTATTACTATTGCCAGTTTTATTTGTATTAAAAATACTTCTACAGGCGAAAAATAGTTTAATACTACATTTTCACCATTTATAAGAATTTTTATTATTAATTTTAATATTTTTGGTGAAAAATAAAATGTAAACGGAAATACTATTATAACAGCATATAAACTTTTTAAAACAGTTTCTCTTAATGCCTCAAGATGTGTTATTATACTTTCTTCTTTTTCTTCTTTCATAATTTATACATCTTGGGGTTTATATTCTTCAGGTTTTTCAGAAGCATCTTCTATGGCATCTTTTATTTCATCTGTTTCTTTTTTTATTACTTCTTTTGCTTTTTTAAATTCATAAGAAGCTTTACCTAATGCTCTTGCAAGTTCCGGAATCCTTTTTCCGCCAAATAATAATAGTATTACTATTAATATTAATGTTATTTCGGTAACTCCTAATGACATTTTTTCTCCTTTTTTGAAATATTATACTCTTTGTTGTTCATTTATTGCAAATATTTCAATTGCATTATTATTACAATATTTTTTACAAGTTCCGCAGCCTATACAATTTGACGAATTAATTATAATTTGACCTTTTTCATTTATATTAATAGCTTTTACCGGACAATTATTTATACATTCCCTACAATTTTGGCATTTTTCAGAATCTATAACAGCCATTGCAATTCTTGTTCTTTGTTTTTCTTCGAGTGTTATTTTCTTTATCGCTCCTGAAGGACATGCTTTTGAACATTCTATACAATCATATTTGCAATAATTTTCACCTTTTGAATAATCAATATGAACAGCTTCAAATTCTTTGTTTGATTTTACCAATATTTTATTTGGACAAGCTTTTATACATAAATTACAATTTAAACATTTATTATACATTCTTTCTGTATCTACACTTCCGGGAGGTAAGATTATTTCTTTTGTTTTCTTTATTATATTTTTTCCTAATTCTATTCCGGATTTTATTGCTATTCCAAGTACTATTAATGCTGATGCCGTTGTTATTAATTCACGTCTTTTTGGGCTGTATTTTATTTTTTCTTTTGGTTTTATCCCGTAATGAATTGCTTCTTTCGGGCAATTTGATATACATTTAAAGCATTTTATGCATGTTTCATTATCTATGATTTGTTCATCTGATTCAATACATCCTGAAGGACAATTTCTTTCACACATTGAACATGACAAACATTCATTTTTATCAATATACATTTTAAATAGTGAAATTTTTGATATAAGTCCCAGTATACATCCTACAGGACATATATTTGTGCAAA
The DNA here is from genome assembly GCA_947588785.1 of Candidatus Gastranaerophilales bacterium. Classification (GTDB taxonomy): domain Bacteria; phylum Cyanobacteriota; class Vampirovibrionia; order Gastranaerophilales; family Gastranaerophilaceae; genus Avigastranaerophilus. The sequence continues at coordinate 7,320 of CANPZN010000076.1, read as the reverse complement.
AAAATCTGTTTTTAAATATTGTTAATATACCTATTAATACAATTGTTATTATTCCGGTTATTGTTAATGTTATTCCTGAGCTGAAAATTGTGTAAGGATCAATATACTTTATTAATAAAGTACTTCCTCCTGTTAAAACACCGAATAGGATAGCTGATATAAAATATTTTACCGCTCTGTTCGGTTGTTTTTCATTATCTCTTTTAGTTATTAATGTAATAATTTCCTGATATATTCCCATTGGACATAATAATGAACAATATATTCTTCCGAATAATAATGTAAATATTATAAAAAGTGTAAATAAAACTAATGCTATAATTGAAAAATCAATTATAACTCTTTGATATAACGGTGTGAATTGTATATTAAAAATCGGTAACGGATAAAATATCCCTAATATACCTATTAACCCTGTTATAAATATTATTAATGCTATTGATAATCTTATTATAAACAGCTTTTCTTTCATATTTTAACCTTGTTTAGCCTTTTCATATTCTTTTTCTACAGTTGCTAATAATTCTGGAATCTGCAAATTTTGAGGACAATTTTTAGTACATAATCCGCATTTTATACATTTATCAGCTTTTTCTGTTTCACTTAATGTTTCATAGTATATTTTTAAATGAAATGCACTTTTTGTAACTTTATATTGATTATAAAGCGAAAATATGGCAGGTATGTTTATTCCTTTAGGACATACTTCCATACAATATTTGCAAGCCGTACAATTAATTTCACCTTGTGATTGAATAATTTTTGCTATTTCATCTGCTGTTTTAATTTCATCATCATTCATTAATTGAAAATTTTCAAAAGTAGCTATATTATCTTTCATTTGTTGTAAATTACTCATACCGCTTAATACTGTTATTACATTATTTTGACTTGCTGCCCATCTTAAACCAAATTCGGCAGGTGTTGATTTCGGATAAGATTCTTTTAATTTTGCCATTGCTTTTTCACTTAAATTTACAAGACCTCCGCCTCTTAACGGTTCCATTACTATTACGGGAATGCCTTTTTCTTGTACTATGTTGTATTGTTCATGAGCTTTTACAACATCCCAATCTAAATAATTAACTTGTAATTGTGCAAAATCCCAGTCATAATCATTTACTACATCTTTTAATATTTCCGGAGTTCCGTGGAATGAAAATCCAAAATATTTTATTTTCCCTTCTTGTTTAAGTTTATCAAGTTCTTCTACCATTTTTACATTTTTGTATTGATCAACGGTATTTAAATTTATATTATGACACATATAAAAATCAAAATAATCTACCTGACATTTTTTTCTTTGTTCATCAAATATTTTTCTTACATCTTCTCTTGAATTCATTTTGTATATAGGACTTTTATCTGCCAGAATAAATGAATTTCTGTCATATTTTTTTAGTACTTTTCCGATTGCGGTTTCTGACATTTCATCAACATACATATATGCTGTATCAAAATAATTTGCACCGTGCATCATTGCATATTCTGTCATTTTTTCAAGTTCTATCATATCAATATTTTTACCGTCCATAGGAAGACGCATACATCCAAACCCTAATAGCGGTACATTAATATCTTTAAATTTCCTTTTAACTACTTCTCCTTCGGATTTTATTATATTTTTTTTATTACAGCCCGATAATATCATTGTTCCGCCTGCTGCCAGTAAAGAACTAAGTATAAATTCACGACGTTTCATTTTTTATCCCCCATATATTTAATCCGGTTTCGCAACCTTCTTCTTGCTCTCTTGAATTTTCCCTAATATATATTTTATAATTTGATAGTTACTATTAGTCAATATTAATTCCATATATCAGGTGTTGAAAGTGTTAATGCTGTAATCTTTTTATATCCGTTTAGATTTAATATTCTTATTATTTCATTAATTGTTGCTCCGCTGGAAGTTATATCATCAAGTATGAGCAGATTTTTTGATAATTCAATTCTTTTTGATTTATTAATATTAAAAGCATTTTTAATATTATTTATACGATCTTGTTTGTGAAGTTTATATTGTTTTTTTGTATCCGTTATTCTTAATAAAAAATTACAAACGGCTTTATATCCTGAAAGTTTTGAAAAATTTTTTGCTACAAGATCCATATGGTTATAATGTCGTTCTTTCAATCTTGATTTATGTATGGGAACGGGAATAATTATATAATCTTCTTTTAAATTAAGTTTTTTCCAATAATTATACATTATTTCAGCTTGAATTTTTGCAAGCCGTTTTTTATTTTTATATTTTAAAGATATTATTAAATTTTTTATAATACCGTTATATAAAGTAACTGCATATATATTACAATTATTTTCACGTCTGAAAACGGAAACAGGTAAATAATTAATTTTCTTTAAGCAATTTTCACATATTAATTTATCGCTTTTTGTTGACCCGCAAAAATAACATGGTTGGATATATATTAAATTAAGTAGTCTTTCAAAAAACTTTATCATATAATACAAATTATATTAGATAAAAGAGATTTTTAAAATGAATTTTTTACATATGTTTTCAAGCTCAATAATAATGATTTTACTTATAAGTTTGCTTATTTTAGTTCATGAATTAGGTCATTTTATTGCGGCAAAATCAGTTGGTATCAGAGTTGATAAGTTTGGATTCGGTTTACCTGTTGGCCCTGTTTTGTTTAAGAAAAAATTTGGTGAAACTGAAATTTTAATTCATGCTTTTTTGCTGGGAGGTTATGTTTCTTTTCCTGATGATGAAGAAGAGTGTGATTTACCAAAAAATTCACCATTAAGATTTTCTAATAAAACAGTAGGTCAAAGAAGTTTGGTTATTATTGCAGGTGTTTTTTTTAATATACTGTTTGCTTATTTTTTAATATTTTTTACGGGACTTATCTGGAAACATTTACCGGACAATAAATTCACTGTAATATTTGAAAAATTTGCACCATCGGCTGTTGAATCGGTTAAAAATTCAGGTATTAAACAAGGTGATATTATTTATTCCATTAATGGTTTAAAAATAGATTATCCTGTTGCTATTTCAAGATTCTTTAATATGTCAAAAGAGTTTGATGGCTTTACTGATGAAAAAATTTTTGAATCAAAATATGAACAATTAAAAAAATTAAATCCTTCTATTCCTGAACTTGGTATCATTAAAAACGGAACTTTAGTTAAATTACCTGAATTTTCAGATGAAAAAAGTGTTAGTTTGACTTTTGATAATATCATAGGTCTTGAAAAATATAAATCTGATGAAATTGCACTTAGTGACGGACAAAGAGAAATTCGTAATGAAATTAATTATTCTGATAAATATATTGTTAATTCAAATATAACTTTAAAAGATATTGCTATGGCAATTTCTGATACTAAAAAACCTGTATATATTGTTGTTTTAAGAGAAGGTAAAGAAATTTCTCTTCCTGTTGTTTATCCTAATAAAGATGGTTTATTAGGTATTGAACAGAGTTATAGCGAAAATTACACGGAAACAAAGACTCTTAAAGATCTTGTAAAAGCTACTTGCCATTATGTAAATTATAATATGGGATTTATGGTTTATAGTTTAGGAAAATTATTCACTGGAAAAATTCCGATGAGTGAGATGAACGGTATTATTGCCATTACAAAAATAGGTACAGAAATTATAGCATATAAAGGTATATTTCAGGGAATTTTACTTGCTGCAATGATATCATTAAACTTGGCATTGATAAATATATTACCTATTCCTGCATTAGATGGCGGACATTTATTATTTTTATTTATTGAAAAAATAACCGGAAAGCCTGTAAGTAAAACTTTTGTTGAAAAATTAAGTACTTTTTTCTTTTATTTACTTATAGTATTAATGGTTTTAATATTATATAATGATATATTTGCTTGGGTTACAGGCAAAATCTAGAAGGAATTTTTATGCAAAAAAATATATTGTTTGTAATTGATAATTCAGAATTATTGAATTTTAAATTTGATGATTTGATTACCGATTTTTGGTTGATAAGAGAATTTTTAAAACGAAATTATAAGGTTTATGTGACAAATAAAGAGAATTTATTTGTGGAGAATGCAAAAGGTTGTGCTATATGTTATTTATCTTATTTAAAAGAGCAATTAAATAAAGAAAATGAAGAAATTTTTTGTGCTAAAGAACAAATAATAAAACAAATAAATGATTTTGATGTTGTTTTTTTCCGTTCAGATCCTCCGGTAGATGTTACATATATTGATTCTTGTTATGTATTTGATTTTGTTGATCGTGAAAAGACATTACTAATTAATGATCCGAGAGAAGTTAAAAATTTTAATGAAAAATTTCATATTAATTATTTTTCGCAATTTGTACCTGAAAATATAATTACATCATCATTTGAATTAATAAAAAATTTTATGGAAAAAAATAAAGAAGCAATTCTAAAACCTTTAAACAGATGTTTTGGAAGCGGTGTATATTATTTAAATAATAATGATAAAAATTTAAATACAATTGTAAATAATATGACAGAAAATGGAAAAACACCGGTAATGATTCAAAAATATATTCCTGAGGCAAAAAACGGGGATAAAAGAATTTTATTAATGGGTGAGGAAGTTTTAGATGAATGTATATTAAAATTACCGGGTGAAAATGATTTTAAGTTTTCCATGCATGAAGATAAATTTTTTAAACTTACGAAATTGACCGAAAATGAAAAATATATTGCCAAAAAAATAGCTGAAAAATTATCTTCTAAGGGATTATATCTTGTAGGACTTGATGTTATTAATGAAAAGGTTATAGAAATAAATGTAACAAGTCCTTGTTATTTTATTAGAGAAATAAATATGAATAATAATATACATTTTGAAGATAAAATTATGGCTGGTTTAGAGAAAATGATAGATAGACATTTTTCAAAAGGAAGGGTATATGCTTTTGCTGGATAAAGAATCTGATATTATTTTAAATGAAGATCAACTTACTGAAGAATTTGTTTTAGGTTGTAAAACAGAAGAAAAAATAGGTGTTGAATCTGAAAAACTTCTTGTTTATAAAAATTCACTCAGGGCTGTTAAATACAATGATGTAGTTAAAATTTTAGAAAATTTTGATTCTGAAAAATGGAGCAAAATATATGATGGCGAAACTATAATAGGGCTTAAAAGTGATATTGGTACTATATCTTTAGAACCTGGAAGTCAAATAGAAATAAGTCTTATTCCGTATAAAGATCTTAATGAAATAACTGTAAAATTGCAAGAATTTTATAAAGAAGTATCAATATATGCCGAAAAAGTAGGAGCAATGATTTTTGATAGCGGAATACAGCCTATTTCTACATATAATGATATTGAAGTAATTCCTAAAAGAAGATATTATTATATGACGAAATATTTACCTGAAAAAGGTTTAGAACCTTTTATAATGATGAGAGAAACGGCGGGAATTCAGGCGAATATTGATTATAAATCGGAAGAAGATGCAATAAAGAAATTATCACTGGCTTTAAAAATGAGTCCTATAATCAGTGCAATATATGCAAATTCACCTGTGAGAAATTCTAAATTAACTGGATTTAAATCATTTAGAGCTAATTCTTGGTTAAATGTGGATGAAGAAAGATGCGGTTATATAAGTAAAAAATTGTTTGATAAAAATATTGATTTTACTTTTAAAGATTATGTGGATATTTTATTAGATATACCTATGATATTTATAAAAAGAGGAGATTTATATTATTATGCTCCTTTAACATTCAGAGACTTTATGAAAAACGGCTATATGGGGTTAAATGCAAAAATATCAGATTGGCAGACTCATATAAGTTTATATTTTCCTGATGTACGATTAAAAAGTTATATAGAAATAAGAAATCACGATGCTCAAAATTCACAAATGACCTTTTCGGTTCCGGCATTTTGGAAAGGTATAATTTATAATTCTGACGCAATGGAAGAAGTAAATAAAATACTTTCTGAATTTAGCTTTGAAGAATTTATGCAATTAAGAAAAGATTCTCCTAAATATGGAATAAATGCAAAACTTGGAAAATTTTGTATATTAGATTTTATAAAAGAATTTTTTGATATATCCTATTCAAATTTAAAAGAAAATAACGAAGAAAAATATCTTGATATTGTACGTGAATATATAAAATTAAAACGAGTACCTGCAGATCAAATTATTGATTTATATAGTAAAAAAGCAGGATAATATATTTGAAAAAAGGGGAGTCTGAATAACATTAATATTCATTAAGCAAGATTGTAAAATGGATTAAATAAAAGAGTCTGTAGGTATTTACAGACTCTTTTTCCTCAAGAAAAATTTAACCTGGTGGCACAATTTTGTGCTTGCTGTCTTGAAATTTGCTGTCTTGGGGCTTGTTATTCGCTCGCTATTGCTGCCGCTAATTCAGCCCCATTTTTACTCGGGTTCACTTCGTTTCACCCTTTTGCAAATTTCGCTTTCTTGAATTTTCCTTTCTTCGGGACGAGTGCTTCACTGCACTTCGTTTGTCATTCAGCTCGTTCTCACATTCTCGGGTTCGGTGCAGCGGCACCTTTTAAAATTTGATCTGAGGTAGTAGAGTAAACTTCAGTCCACCTTTCATTTTTTTTTATTTAATTCATTTGATAAATAATAGAGTTTAAAAATGTAGGGTGGACTTTAGTCTACCATTGATTATTTTTTATTTTATTTATTTTTTTGTAAATAATAAAAAATTACGTTCTTTAACTCCGTATAGATTACTTCTAAGCTCAGTTTAAGCCCCGTAACTCAGGCTTACGCCTTCAAACAAACGGGGCTTTTTCCATTTCTTCGCTAAGAAGTTTTACTATACTCCGCTATGAACTTTAATTTTTTTTATTTACTTTTTGTATTTAATCTAGCGTCGCAACCTTTGATGTAGACAGTAGGGTAGACTTTAGTCTACCATTGATTATTTTTTATTTTATTTATTTTTTTGTAAATAATAAAAAATTACGTTCTTTAGCTTCGTATAGAATACTTCTAAGCTCAGCTTAAGCCCCGTAACTCAGGCTTACGCCTTCAAACAAACGGGGCTTTTTCCATTCCTTCGCTAAGAAGTTTTACTATACTCCGCTATGAACTTTAATTTTTTTTATTTACTTTTTTTATTTATTTTAGTGTTGAAACCATAAAGTTGCTCAATTATTATTACCAAATCTTCTTTTAGTCAGTTAGTAGGGTAGACTTTAATCTACCATTAATTATTTTTTATTTTATTTATTTTTTTGTAAATAAAAAAAAATTACGTTCTTTAGCTTCGTATAGAATACTTCTAAGCTCAGCTTAAGCCCCGTAACTCAGGCCTTCAAACAAACGGGGCT
>CANPZN010000075.1 GCA_947588785.1 Candidatus Gastranaerophilales bacterium | reverse complement strand
ACAAAGCGAACCGCTAAGCTGGGGCGAAGCGTGTGAGCCTGTATCCGTAGCGTAGCGAAGTGTGACTAAAACTAATACAGTAAAGCTCTATAACAAACACCAAAAGGCGTTTTCGTCTCCTATCGGAGTGATACAAAGCAAACCGCTGAGCTAGAGCGAAGCGTGTAAGCCTGTATCCGTAGCGTAGCGAAGTGTGACTAAAACTAATACGATAAGAACACTAAAACACAGCTTATCAGTGTTTTCGTCTCCTATCGGAGTGAGACTATAACTAATGAAAAATGAAAGTGAGGTTAATTATGTTAGTAGGAGTTTTCGTCTCCTATCGGAGTGAGACTAAAACTAATTTGAAATGGGTCTAGAGGGACACCCTAACGGGCTAGTGTTTTCGTCTCCTATCGGAGTGAGACTAAAACTAATAACGATAAAAAAAAGAAAGGCGGAAAAAATGGAAAAGTTTTCGTCTCCTATCGGAGTGAGACTAAAACTAATGAGATCATCCATACTCTTAATGATCTAACGGAGGGTTTTCGTCTCCTGTCGGAGTGATACAAAGCGAACCGCTAAGCTGGGGCGAAGTGTGTGAGCCTGTATCCGTAGCGTAGCGAAGTGTGACTAAAACTAATTTAAGGACTATATGGTTAAGAACAACCTCACCGAGTTTTCGTCTCCTATCGGAGTGATACAAAGCAAACCGCTGAGCTAGAGCGAAGCGTGTGAGCCTGTATCCGTAGCGTAGCAAAGTGAGACTAAAACTAATACTTGAAGCAATTTATAATGAAAAAGCAGAACAATTTTCGTCTCCTATCGGAGTGAGACTAAAACTAATACTTGAGGATTTTGGTGAAACTGTTGTAGTTAGATTAATTTTCGTCTCCTATCGGAGTGAGACTAAAACTAATATTTAACAGAGAAATACGAGAAGTAAAGCAAGATTTTCGTCTCCTATCGGAGTGAGACTAAAACTAATAGAGTTAAACAACTTATATATTAATTTAATAACATTTTCGTCTCCTATCGGAGTGAGACTAAAACTAATGTTATCATTACGACCCATATAGAAATGGGACTTGAGTTTTCGTCTCCTATCGGAGTGAGACTAAAACTAATTTATCAGGAATAAACGAACAAATAAAACTTTTTGGTTTTCGTCTCCTATCGGAGTGAGACTAAAACTAATGATAGATAGAAAAATAAAGAAAATAGAAAATCAGTTTTCGTCTCCTATCGGAGTGAGACTAAAACTAATACAGAAGAAGTAATTATTTGGAAAGCAATAAAAGTTTTCGTCTCCTATCGGAGTGAGACTAAAACTAATAAGAATTAATTTATTTTTTAGAACATCATAATAGTTTTCGTCTCCTATCGGAGTGAGACTAAAACTAATACGTTCGTTTTAATCCCTTGTCTTTTTTTATTATACACCATATTTTGCGGTGAAGAGATATTTTTTATTTCTTTTATTAGTTTCTTCATTTAATTTTCTTCTTTTTTATTTTCCGTACAACGTGCGGGGCTGTTTTCCATTTTTTGGGCATTTGCAAGTTTTTTCTTTTTTTTGTCTATCCGACGCTAAATTATTATTGTATCTTCTTCTTTTGTAAATTCTATTTCCCCAAAAGTTTTTATTTCTGCCTGTCCTGTTAATCTGTATATTCTTAACATATCTTCTTCAAAATCAAATTCCGGCTTTATTTCTTTCAGCATTTTTTCATATTTACTTATTGTTAAATAACATTCAAATGCACTCCTTTGCACCCACTGTCCATATCCTTTTAATTTTTTGGCTATTCTATAACGCCTTTTATTATCTACCACGTCATAAATTACTACTATCAAATATGTTTTATTTCCCACCTTTGACAATACCTCATATTCTTCAAATGTGTATTCTTTTGAATTAGCACCTATATACCACAGTTTAATATTCTCTTCCATTTTTACCTTATCAATATTGCTCTATATATTTTCGCATCATTATTTTCTATTGCTTTTACCAAAGAACCTGCTTGAAACTGGATTGATTCTCTAAAACTTAAAGGATAATCTACATATGTTAAATAGCTATTATGTTGTTTTAATTTTTCTTCAAATTTCATTATAAATTTTTTTAATCCTTCTTTTGTAAGATACACTGCACCATTTTCTTCTTGAAGATTAAAATCATCTGATGTTATTATTTTATTTTGAACTAAATTCATTACCAAACTATCTATAATAGTTGAACGCCATTCTTCTATCAAATCACTTGCTAAGGCAGGGTGTCCCTTTCGTATTTTATGTAAAAAACTGCAATATGGATTTAATCCTTTATTTGTTATTGCTGTATATATTTCATACAGAAGTAATGTATAGCCCAAACTTAATAAACTATTAAATTTATCTGTTGGAGGCATTCTTGTTCTTTTATTAAAATAAAACTCGCTTCTTACCATCTGACCCAATCCTTTAAAATATATCTTAGAAGCGTTACCCTCATATCCTAACAATTGTTCTATATTTTCTGTTTCCTCAATTTTTTTTACATATCTTTTTAATTCTTCTATGATTTCTTCTACTTCTTTGTTATCAAAATTTCTGTTATATCGTCTTAGAACTACCTGTGAATTTTTAATTTTCCCTATTATGAATGTCTTTGCCAGGTTCAAACAGAATTTTTCATCATCGCTTCTTCTAAATTGTTCTCTTTGTCTTTCTATGTTTATTGATGTTGTAGGTTCTAATCGACCATAAAATTTTCCACTTGAAGATAACCAACTTACGGGTATTTCTCTTTCCAATAATTCGGTTGCTATAGGAGAGGTTAAATGAGTATTTCCAATTAGCACTATATTATCAACTTTTTCAATTGATATTTCTTTTAAGGTTTCATTTGTCTTTTTTATTATCAACCTATTATCTTTTAGGCTTATACTGCTTCCTTCTTCCGTTAAATATAAACTGCTCATTTAACCTCCTTGCAACTTTTATATTCAATTGTCAATGTTCGATTATTAATCTTAATTCAATTCTTTTTTTAATATTTTCAATAAATCCGCATTTATCTCTTTGTAAATATTCAAATCCTGCGGATTATATCCTAAATATTGTGCCGTCAGATTTATTATTGTTTCAATACTTTTGCACCAGTTTATATTATACTTAGGAGCATTAATTGTATGTGCTAATTCATTTCGTTGTTTTTTCAACTCATCCAATTTATATAATTCTTTTTGAATCGGATACTTTTCAAATTCTTCTTGTATTAAAAAATATTCAAGTATCATTCCTTCTAAAAAGGAGGTTAATTCTCGGTTATAATCAATTTTTTTATTTAAACTTTCCGTACTTTGCATTTTATTTTCTATATATTCTTTTATTTCCGGACATTGTTCATTTAATTTATTTTCATTAAGATATTTTATACTTTCATCTTTTTTTCTATTTGCCGTTTGTTTTGTCTCTATTATATTAAATCCTTTTGATTTTAATATTTTATCAAGCAGAAAAGATACTAGGTTTTCTCTGATTATGCCGAGTTTTAGCACTGTTTGAAAATAATCCTTATTCATTTCTGATATTTTTGCACTCATCAAACATTCAATTGATTTTTCATACAAATTTTTTGGCGGATTATAATTATATTTTTTCAAATATTCCGATTTTTCCCATATTTTGTATGCTTCTTCAAATGTACAATTGGCACGATTTTTTGCAAATTGTATTAATTCTATAAATTCTTTATTATTTGATAGCCTTGGTATTGCCTTCTTCTCTTCAACTAAAAAAGCTTCTATTGCTGAATAATTACAAGTATTTATTAGTTTTTTAAGTGTTTTATATGCAAATGAATTTTTATAATAGTCTAGCGAATTTGTTCTGATTTTATTATCATATTGAGGATTTGGTGCATAAAGTCCCATTGTTCTGTTTAATTGACCAGTTATTGCAAATAATGACAATACTGATAATATCGCAGGCGTACCTGAGGTTAAATTTAAAAACCCGTCTAATTTATTTTCAAGTATATAGTTATTTATTTCTTCTGTTTTATCGGATATATTTTTTGCTATTTCTTCAAAATCTGTCGGATTTTTTATATCTGTATCTATTATTTCTAATTCTTCCGTTGACAATGAATTATAATATTCTTTTAAATTATTTTGATAAAATTCTTTTTTATAATCATCGGTTAAAAAGAGATATGTTTTTTGAGGTTTCAAATAATTTATCAACTGTTCAACTGCTCCATTTCTACCCGGTATTAAGTCGTGACTTCCTATAAAAGATATTAATATTCTTTTACTCAATTTTAACTCCTCCCATGCCCATTGATGTTTTTGCGCCAAGCCCGCAATACTGTGCATAATCAAACAGCATATTTGCAATATTAACTAGCGGTTCAGGCCCTTTTATGTAAATTGAAAAATTCCCCTTAAACGCTTTAATATTTATACCATCTGTTGAATATTTTGCGGATTTTAAGTCATAGCTGTCTAAATTTGTGTAATTTATTAGATGATTAAGTGTTTCTTCACTTTCTATGCTAACATTTGTCGAAAAAGCACACCATTTATTGTATAAAGAAACATATAAACTTTTTACTTCGGGGAATATTTGATATTCATTGTTTGATTTATATGTTACAGGGGTTAGGGTTCTTATTTTTACTAGCCTTTTTACCTTTTGTGCAGAAAAATACTTATCTGAGATATCTTTATAGCTTAACTGCTGCGTTATTCCTTTTGAAATAATATCTAAAGTAAGGTCATTATGATTAAGCGTTAATGTTTTTTCTTTTTTATTTAATATTTTTTTTGTTATATTTTCGTGAGCTTCCTCTGTCAAGGCAGATATTCGCCATATATAGCAATCATCTTCTTTATCGTAAAAAACAAATTGACTATAAGGATTTAATTGATTTTCGTGCAGAATTTGTGCATAATCACTATCAATCAAAGACATTAAATATCCTTGAAACAGGTTTCCGTACAAATTCTTTATTTCTTTATTTCGTGGTTTTATTTTTATATCAAGTCTTGTTATCATTTATTTTCAATCTTTAAATTACATAATCCTATTGGGACATATTCACCATTGTCATTAATCATTTTTAAAGCGTGAGGTGAAACTTGTTTATCAAGCAAGAGGTGTTGATGGTTTTTAAATTTTTTATCAAAAAATTCTCTAAGAGCATTTAGAGCCGTTTGTTTGTCCGGAGCGAGAGCGTATACTATAGATTTCGACCAAAAACCGCTTGCACCGCCTAAACACATATTACAATCTAATTTTTCATCATATTCATCATCTATCATATAGCCGAATTCAGAAATATTTTTTCTGAATGCTTCCATAGCTTGAGCTTGCACTTCAACAAATAATTTTAATGCTTTTTCAATTTTTTCCATAGTAAAATATTTATTTTTATTTTGTTCTTCATCAATTATTAATGACATTTCTACAGGTTTAAAAGCATTTAAGCATTCTAAAAACATTGGCATTGGCTTAGGGGCTTTTTTATGAATGGAGTAGTCATATCTTTGAACCAAAATTAAATTTTCTCCGCCAAATTCTTTACTATCGGATATTCTTAAAGCTCTAAATATATTATTTGAAATAGTGCCAAAAACTTCTTCTTCTATTTTTTCTATTTTAATATCTCTGTTAAAGAAAGTAGAATATTTTGATTTATTATTTAAAATTTCATAAGCCAAAAGGGCTGTTCTTATTGCTCCTTTTAAACTGCTTGAAGGAATATAAGGCAAGCCGTTTGCACCTTTTATAAATGTTTTTATTTCATTAAGCTGTTTTTTAGGGTCTTTGTTATCTTTTAATGTCCCTGTTTTAAGCTGATATTTCCATATATTTACGGTATTAATATTAATTCTTTTTTCGCCGAACCAATTTGGAAGATTTCCCCAATTCCCCTTATTTAAAAGGTATTCACTAAAATTATCAATCAAATTGTAACGTGATAAAAAATTTATTAATTTTTTTTCATCAACTACATTAATAATTCCTTTCAGAGAATCATAATAATATTTTGTTTTATTTAGTGTTTCTCCGCTCCCTATAAATATGGGAGTAAGCGGAGTCAAAGTTAATTTGTACTTTGAATATTGATTTTTTATTTCTTTCATAAATTAATTCCTATTGTTAAGGCTTTAGCATATCTAAATACAGCATGATTTCCATAATTTCCTACATCTTGAATTGTTCCGGACGGTACGAAGTCGAAACAAGAACCTTCTTTAAACATTACCATGCTTTTTCTTTTTAATATATTTTCAGCATAATCAGGAGAATATACAAAACCATTTCTTTTTATAAGGTTATAGTAACTGTTTTCAAATGTAATTGTTTCTGTTTCATTCTCATTTGGAGAATATAAAGAAACAATCATGTTATATTGATTATTTTGTGTCTTTAGCATATTTAAAAGCTCTTCTTCACTTTCCGTGAGATTTTCGCTTAACTCAATTATTTCATCAATTTCAAATTTACCATATCCCGATGAGCGTTTTCCTCCAAGTCCCGAATATTGAAGAGACTCCAATATATTTTCAAATTGTTCAATTATACTTTCATTTTCAAATTTTGCAATAAAATACAGTCCAGCATCTTCAACAAAAGTATATGTCCCTACGTGATAAATTCTGTTTTTTTCATCATCATTTCTTAAAGATACTTTTGCACTGTCATTATAATAAGCATAATTGTCATAGTCAGAACAGTCAAAATTTTCTCCTGTTTTTAAGCAGTTTATATACTTTTTAAAATCTTTTATTTTTATAAATTCAAGTTTTTTAAATTTCTTTTTATTCTTATAATCCGTTTCCTGTGTATTTTCCCTTTTAACAATCAAAGCAGGCTTTGGCAGATACATATCATCTTTATCATAAGGAAACAAAGAGGATATAACAATTTTTCCATTGTTAAAATTTTCAATAAAACAAGAGAAATTGCCCTTACCGAAAAGTTTTAAATATTCTAAACACAATGCCGAAAAAAATGTATCACTATGGCAATAACTTGAAACATTTTCAAGACTTGTTCCTATCTTATGACTGCCGAAATGCACGGGAGTTACAAATTTTAACTTGTAAAGTTTATACGGCATAGTTTTCACTTTCTTTTAATATATTTTCAACAGATGATGTATCAACTTTATTAACACCTAAATTTTTTGCTTCCACTTTAAAATTAGAGAAATTAACTTTTCCGTAACCTCTTGAACCTGAACCGCCAATATAGTCTAGCTGTAACAATTTAAATGCCTGAGCTAAAATTTCAAAATCAGTTTTTAATTCTTGCGTATTTTCTAAATTGTACACTAACTTAAAAGCAAATTTAGCACCGGCGGGTACTCTTTCCAATTGTCTTGGATTCGCAACAGCGTCTTTTCTGTTTATTGTATTTTCAAATTTTATTTCCGTATATAATAAATCGGTCGGTTTTTGTTTTAATTCTTGCGCATTTGTTAAAAACAAATCAAAGAATTGAAGTTTCGCTTCTCTCACGGGATTTGAAGCTCCAAATAAATCTTTTATTTTTTCATCATCATCATTATGAGAAGGCAGTATTCCGTTTTCATTATTGTTAGTTAAAAGTTTAGCAAGCAGAGTTCTCATTTTACCTTTTATACTTGAGCCCGGGATTATCGGCTGCCCTGTCAGAGGGTCAGTAATAACAATGCTATCCACTGCACCAATAGGAGCAAAATCATTTGATTTACCAATATGCATGCCTGATTTTAATTCCATATCGGATGTTATTATAATTTTATCTTCTATTGTTTTAATTCCTTTTGTCATTAGTCTTTTCCTCCATAAAATTTGTGGTATGCAATTATTGCTTCAATATATTTTGAAAAATCAATAAATTTTTTCTTGCTGTTTCCTATATTATCTATTTCAGGAACAAGATTATCATATAAAACTTTAATCTTTTTTTCTCGTCCTGCCTGATAAGCGAGTTTTATTTTTAAATATTTTATTTCATTAACAGTTTCATCACTAAGAATTTCTCCTTCTTCATTCATTTTATTTTGAATAAGATTTACTCCGGAGAGAAATTTTCTTATTTGAGAAGTCGTTATTTTAATTTCTTTTTTTGAAGGGTCATATTTATTTGGTTCAGATAGTTTGTTAATAACAAAATCTTCCGCTTTTTTAACAAGATCTTCCATTATTAGTCCTCATTTCTATTTATATAAATTAATAAATCCAGTGCAGTTAAGAATGATTTTTTATCTTCAGTCGCCCATTTGTATAAATTCGTTCTTAATTTAGAAATATTAGAGTCTAAAATTGCATTTTTACCCGAAGAAGAAGGAAGCATTCTTGAAAGAGTGTAAGCGAATCTTGCAATATTAATTCCCTTCTCATCAGATGATAATAATTGTTTAAATTTATACATCATTGAAGTAGAAAATAAAATTTTATCCTCTTCATTTTCTTTATAACAGCATAAAGAATTTAAAATATTAACTTTACTTACAGCTTTATCAATAAATTCATCCCAATGATAGGTATGACAATTTTTTCCGTCCTTATCAAACCCAAATAATGAAATTGAATCTTTTGATTCGTTATCATAATTTTTAGCATAATCTTCAAGTCTGCCGGTTTGCTCTGCTATTTGCGATATAGGATAATCAGAAGAAAATAATCCAAAACCTGTACTAAAGGTCAATTTTGAACTTGTATATTTTTTAAATGCATTTCTTAAATCGACAGCAAAATTTAAAACATCAATCCAAGCACCAACAATAAACACATCATCACCGCCTGAATAAACTACCGCTAATTTCTTTTTTTCATTTTTAACTCCGTCAATATAAAAATTTTCTATATCATTGTCAATTAAATTTTTTATATTTCCTTGGCATATTTTATTAATATAGAACTTGAAAAACAGGCTTAATTGACGTGAAAGAGAAGCAATTCTGGATATTGTAGAATATTTTTCGCTAAATCCCGATATAAAAGCCAGGCCTAGGTTATCCACATCACATCTTAAGGAAGCAAGACGTTTTATCCCTTTTGAATTATCTACAAAGTCAGAAAAATCAGCGGGTTCATCTTTGTTTATTCTAAAATTATAGTCACCTAAAAACAGATTTGTTGCATAATTTTCTCCCATATATCTTTGATTTTTTACATAATGTCTTTTCGCATTATCTATCTTTTTAAAAGATAAATATTTTTTATTGTCATCTAACGAG
>CANPZN010000074.1 GCA_947588785.1 Candidatus Gastranaerophilales bacterium | reverse complement strand
ATATATCTGAGTTTTTTAAAGAAATTATAGATTCATTTATTGAAGAGAAGAATCCCTGTTGTTCAATATATTATGAAAAATTCGGTAAATATTTAATAATTGATAATATTGAAGAATATGAGAAAAACATTATGTATTTAAAGAATGAAATAATTGCTTATAATTGGGCAAAAGAGTTGTTTTCTTATAATCTTTCCGAAACAGAAAATGAAAAAGAAATATCAAATCTTAATAATGAAAATCTTGAAAATTCCGTAAGAAAGGTTCTGAATATACTTAAAAGACAAAAAAATATGCAGGAATGTACGGAAAAAGATTTAAATAATGAAAAAAATTGGAATAATATAATTAAAATTTTAGATACGGAACCTGATAAAGCACTTTTATATATTGATAATAATGAGAAAAATGAAGATAAAAAATCTCAAAAAGAATATATAATGAAAATTTTAAAAGACGGATTTATTAATACCAATGAATCTGAATTTGTTAACTTATTGGAGGAAATGTTTGAAAATTTTGAAAAATTTAAAAAGAAAAATATAAATAGTTATAGAAATATTTTATCAAAAGAAGATTTTGAAATTTTTTCAGAATTTAAAAAATTTTCAGAAAACGATTTTTGTATTTATAAATCAGATTTTAACTATATTAAAAATAAACTGGAATCATTAAAAATTAAAACAGTAAATCAAATATATTGGATTTTTAAAATTTATTTTATTGAAACAAAAAGAAAATTTGTTAATAAAGAAAATTATAATATAGATTCTGTTAATAAACTTATTGACGGCATTTTAATAAGATTTTCTAAAAATAATTTAAACGAAAAATCAAAAAATAGTTCAAAAATATCAGATAAAGTTTCGCAATAAGGAACGTGGCGAAATTTGCGAAAGGGAGAAACGAAGTGAACCCGAGTAGAGAAGAAGCTGAAATGAGCGGCAGCGAAAGCGAGCGAATGACAAGCCGCAAGAGAGCAAATTTCAAGAGAGCGAAATTTGTGAAAGAGCAAAGTCTGAGTAGCTAAAAAACTGAAATTAACATATACAAGGTTGCTACACTAGATTAAATGTGTACTGACAACAATTCGCATTAAATTGTGACAATATAACGATAATAAATCCTAATAAAATTTGGATCTAAAAATAGAAAGAAGGCAATATGACAGTATCATCAATTATTCCTGTGAATAATTATAAAGGAAATAATTCTGTTACAACATTTGATTTTGATTTCTTAATTGAAAAAGATTCTGAACTTGTTGTAACTATAATAAACAAAGATGGAATTTCTTCAATATTAAAACAAAATTTAGATTATTCTATATCAAAAAGAGAAGATAAGCAGGGGGGATATATTACATTTCCGTTAGAAACTTCATCTTTTGGCGTATTAAAAGAATCTGAAGTTATTTCTCTTGCATTATCTTTGGAAGTAAAACAAGAAAGTGAATTTAAAAATTCATCACATCTTAATTTGAATGTATTAGAGTGGACGTTTGATTATATTGTAAGAATTATACAAATTCTAAACAGAAAGATTTCAAGAGCTGTAATGGTTCAAGAAGGCTTTTATAGTACTCCTAATGACTTACTTAAAAATATCAATGAGGCAGAAAGAACATCAAAAAAATATGCTGAATCTGCTGAAAAATCAGCTTTAAGTGCAGATGATTCTGCGGATAAAACCGAAAAGATGTTACAAAATGTAGAAAAAACATATGAAGATGCAATGAATGATATAGAAAATCTATATGATAATTCAATGTCAACTATGGAAGATATATATAATAAATTACTACAGGAAATGAAAGCTACCGGTTTTTTTCTTAAGGATGACAGATTATATTACATAGATGAAAATGGTAAAGAAAAAGAATTTCAAGCCAAATGTTATGATTTATTTGACCTAATAATAAAGGATCATAAATTAAGTTACGAGGAGAAGGAAGGATTAGAGGAGCTTGGGGGATATGTATATAGAGAGGGAGCGAGTGGAGTAAGATACGGTTACCCTGAATTTTATAAAAAATGTATGGAGGAATTTGGAGAGAGCGAAGAGGAGAAGGTATATGAAGTAGTAGAGCAGCCGTATTTTTATGGGAATAGCAGTAACGGAGTAGGAATAAAGGATTCTAGGGGGAATACGACGACGTTGCAGGCGATAATGAACGGGACGAAGGAGTATAATCAGATAGGAGAATGGGGGACATATTGGATAGAGATAGGATACGGCCGGGAAGTAGAGATAAAGGGGTACGAGATCACGGCGGACAATTCGGGGAGTGCCGAATATCCGAGCAGCTGGGAGATATGGGGGTATAACGGAGAAATAGGAAGCGAGGGAATAGAGGCTGGAAGGGATTACACACTGATAGACAGCCGAGAAGGGATAGAGTATGCGACAAACGAAACAAAGGTATTTAATCTGGAAGTGGAAAAGGGATATGAGAATTATAGGATAGTATTTAAGAGCGGTAATGGAACAAACGGGGAGCTAAAGAAGGTATTATTCAAGGCACAAGAACATATATACTCAATATACAGACATAGAAACGGACATAAATATTATAGAATAGGTAATTTAGAGAAGATCCGAGAGTCTAACGTAGAAATAGTAGGGGGACTATATAGATATGGGAATATATTGCAGGGATTTAGTGCGAATAACTATGCGAAGATAGGTGGTATAAGATTTGGGGCGGAGACGGAGATAAGGATAAAGATAGAGACAGGGAGCGTAGTAAATACGGAACAAAGGATAATAGAGACGAGTAATTTTGTGTTAACGTTATCAAATAGCAGATTTCAGTTAAGATTTGGCACGACGAAGAACCGGAACTACACGGGTTCGCACGTAGTGGAGGGAGAGAAGGGATATGAAATCATAATAAAATATGACGGAACGAAGTATGAATTAAGATATAAGAAGGAAGGGGAAGAAGAGGAGATAATAGATATAGAAGAAATAAGCGAGAGCGAAGTAATAGGGGAGAGTGAAATATATATAGGGACGAACGGCCAGAATTACTTTTTTGCAGGCGAGGTAGATTTAAACGGAAGTTATATAGAAGTTGGAGAAGAGAAGGTATGGGAAGGGACGAAAGAGAAGGAAGAGAGAGGAGGGAAGAAGTATATAGACGAGATATATAGAGAGCGAGGTATAGCGTGGTATTACGGAATAGATGAAGAAGGAGGAAGGATAAAGCTGCCGAGGAACGATTATTTTTACCAGAGAGGAGAAGAGATAGGAGAAGAGAAGGCAGCGGGATTACCGGAGATAGAGGGGACATTTAAGGGAGTACCTGGAGATAAAACGATATATACGGGAGCATTTATACCGACGACGACGGTAACTGATTCGAGGACAGGAGGAAGCAACCCGGTAGCGACTGGGGCATTGGCAGGATTTAAGGCATCATTAAGTAACGATATATATGGGAGATCGAATACGGTACAGCCACCGTCGGTAGGTGTAGCGGTATATATGGTAGTAGGGAATACGAGAGTTAATAGAGCGAGTAGCGAATATACGGCGGTTACGACGAGTGAGAACGATACATTGCCGATATTTACAGGGATGTATTATGATTTTGAGCCGAACCATGTATCGTGGGTGAAGGCTGGTACGAGGTGCAGCGGAAGGATATATGAGAGAGCATATAACGAGCTAGTGAATATATTAAACGGGAGTGAGCAGAAATACGGGAGTAGATTTAAGGTAGCCCGAGAGGGAGAAGAAGGTGGCAGAGACTACAGCGAGTATTGGCTAATTAACGAAGAAGAAGAGACATTCAGGACACCAGAGCGGATGAGTTTTGCGATGATAAAAGGTGAAAATTTAGCGGTAGTAGGGAACGGGAAGTCAATAACGATAACAAACGGGACGCAGGAGTATGCAATAGGAATAGGGAATTATAACGGGAATGCAGTAATAGTGCCATGGCATGATACATCTCTAGTGGGACATGATGTAGGGGAAACGATATCAGGGGCAAATACAATAGGACAAAATAACCTGGCAGGTTTAACGCAGGATTCTGAGATATCCGGTTTAGAAGTGGATATAAATAGTATAAGAAGCGAAGAGCGACTGTATTTTAAGGTAGGTAACGCAGTAGAGGAGATAGAAATAATCAAAGCAGGGGAGGTGTTAGAGGAATTAAACAAGACTATAAAGAAGACAGAGTGTAAATCTTATATTTCAGAAACTTATGCTAACGGGGGTTCGGGTTATAGAATTTGGTCTGACGGTTGGTGTGAACAATGGGGTAGAATAGGGGAAGGTACTACATCCGGTTATCCAAAATATGATATCACATTGTTGAAAGAGTACAGAGACCTGACGTTCAATGTTCAAGTAACTGGTAGATTTACTACTAATACAGGAGATGGTTGTGACTATTGCTATGCAGTGACTACTAATACTATTTCTATAGTATCTGTAGGTTACGGTTCTTATTGGGAAACAGAAGGTTACTTAGCAAAGGGAGAATATTAAAATGGAAATAAAAGCAAAATTAAATAAACCTTATACAAAAGAACAAAAAAATGATTTTATAGTTAAATATAATCATCAACAAGGGTACGAGATAAAAGAAACGGCGAAGGGATTAGAGGCGTGGGGATTAAGTGATGAAGAAAAACAACAAGCGGAAAAGAAAGGAATTGGGATGTTAACATTGACCGCAGCGGATGTGGAGCGTGCCATATACAAAGCGAAGGGAATGGATTTTGAAGATATCCTTGCTTTTATCTCTTCAAACCCGCCGGAGGGATTGGATATTAAGGCATTAAAAATAGAACTGAAAGCAAATAATTTTTACCGGGGGAATCCTTACGTTGAAAAAATAGGAACGCTTTTAGGGTATACATCAGAGGAACTTGATTATTTGTTCCAAAAAAAAGAATTACCTGAAAAAACACTTGATGATGTTATTGAAGCGGAGGAAGAAGCAGGATTATATACAACTACCGAGGAAAACTCGACAGTTGAAAAGGGAAACGCAGAAAAAGAGGAATAAACTATGAAAAAAATATTTAACTTATTTGAAAGATTTGTTATCAGAAGGATTGCAAAAAAGATTGTAAAACTTGTACCGGAAGTGAAGGAAAGAGGAATTGAAATAGTGGAGAGACACGCCGATGAAATTTTTGAAAAGGTTGAAGAAACTATCATTAAATTTATTGAGGAGCATAAGAATAAGTAAAAACCGTATCGGGTTTAAATTCACTTGGAAAATATAACTAGGTGATCTAATGGGGGCAACTATGGATAAAAAGGGAAAATTTTCCTCCAAGAAATATTTTTTGAATATTAAAGATAACAATTCAAAAAGCCCCCGCTAAACTATGGCAAAGTAAGTGAACTCAAAGAGGTGTAAATCTGCAGAAGTGAAAAAGAATTTTGAAAAAAGGAGTAATATGTGCAAAAAGAACAAATAATTTATATAAAATTTGATAAATCTCCGGATATAAGAGTAAGAGTAATTGAAAATAATGATACAAAAGAATTAACCAATAATAAAAAAAAGTTTCCTTTTAAATTATTTAACACAATAGAAGTTTTTGTCAGAACTACAAAACGTAAATTTAAATTTTATATTTTTAAAGATTATGTATGGAATGGAGCAGATATACCAAGGATATTTTGGCGATTAATAGGCTCAAGAACAGATAATGATTATGTTATAGCTTCAATGGTTCACGATTATATGTTAGAATTTAGAAAATCTATTATTAATGATATTTTAAAGAATACACTTAAAATAAAAGAATATAGAAGATTAACATCATTAATATTCAGATTTATAATAAAACAACAAGGAACAAACAAAATTAAGGCAAATATAATGGGATGGTTTATTGATATATATCAAATTTGCCAAAGGAGGCAATGGCAATGTCATTAAGTTATGAGTTGGAATTTTGTGTAATTGTTCAATTATTAACAGCCGGAATATGTATAGGTGTATATAAATGTACAATAGCATTTATGCAAGATCAAATAGCTGAGCTAAAACAAGATATGAAAAAATATAATAATGTTTTAGAACGATTAATAAGAGTTGAAGATTCTACAAAATCCGCTCATCATCGTATAGATAAATTTGAACAATAAAAAGGTTATTTATTTAATAACCTTTTTTTTGTTTAATGCTTTAAATTGTCCGAGTAAATTTTTACGATAAGCCGAAGGTGTGAGTAAAAATTTGCGAGTGGCGTATTGAAAAGGTGAGCAACTTGACGGTTGCGAGGAGCAAGCGTAATGTTGCGACACTAGATTAAATTATAAATTGGGTAAATCACCTTTTACAACAGCAGTTTCAGTTGATTCAAGACCAAATTCTTTACATAATGCTTTAATTGCAGAATTTGCATTTTCTTTTTCAACAAGACAACTTATTTTAATTTCACTCGTTGAAATCATTTTAATATTAATATTATTTTCAGCAAGTGCTCTAAACATATCAGCAGCAATACCGGGACGATCAACCATTCCTGCTCCTACAATTGAAACTTTTGCAATATTTTTATCGATTAAAATTTCATTTGTATTAATTTCATTCTTTACTTGATTTAGAATATTTACCGTATTATTTAAATCATCGGCATCAACAGTAAATGCAATGGAATTTGTACCGTTTAAAGCTAAAGATTGAATTATCATGTCAACACTGATATGGTTTTTAGCCAGAGCACCAAAAACTTTTGCGGCAGTACCCGGTTGATCAGGCAAACCTGAGAGTAATATTCTAACTTGTGATGAATCAGCGGCAACGCCGGCGACAGGTTTATATATTTCCATATTTTCAACTCCTATTATTAAAGTACCAAGGTTATCTAAATTAAAAGAACTGCGAACTCTCAAAGGAACATTAAATTGTTTTGCGGTTTCAACACTTCTTGGATGAAGTACATTTGCCCCAACCCTGGCTAATTCAAGCATTTCTTCATAAGAAATAACATCAGTTTTTTTAATATTAGGAACGATTCTCGGATCAGTGGCATAAACTCCTTCAACATCAGTATAAATATCACATCTGTCAGCTTTTAGAGCAGCTGCAATAGCAACAGCTGATGTATCAGAACCGCCTCTTCCTAATGTTGTAATTTCACCATCGGGTGTAACACCTTGAAATCCTGCAACGACTATTATATTTTCTTCTTTTAAATATTTATTTAATTTATCAGTTTTGATGTCTACAATTCTTGCTTTTGAATGGATATTTTCAGTAATAATACCTACTTGTTGTCCGTTCATACTGATAGCTTTATAACCGTGTTGTTGAATCGCCATTGCTAAAAGTGCAATAGAAACTTGTTCACCGGTAGAAAGAAGCATATCCATTTCTCTTGAGTCGGGATTCTGAGTAACTTCTTTTGCGAGTTTTATTAAATAATCTGTAGTATGCCCCATTGCGGATACAACTACTATTACATCATTTCCGTTTTTTTTCTCTTTGATAACCGCATTAGCAACGTTATGAATTTTTTGAGGATCGGCAACGGAAGTACCACCAAATTTTTGTACAATTATTCCCACGATTTTATCCTTTATTAATATTTAATGATTTATGTATGTATTCTACTACATCATTGTCCAGTGAATAATCAGAATTTATTTCATTTAATTTATCTGCATATATTTTTAACATGCCTTCATTATAATTCGATGGATTATCTTCTACAAGTTTTTTATATGCTTGAAAATTTAAATATATAAATAACATAGAATCTTTTTCATTCTCTGAAAGCGAATGTATTAATGTGATGGCTTCCTGCGGTTTTTTTAAATTTATTAATGCTTGTATTTTTATATATTTTGCTCCGTTATTTTCCGGGGCTTTTGATAAGATTAAATCTGTTTTTTCTATTGCATTAGCATATAAACCAGATTTTAGTTCAATAAAACTATAAACTAACAAGACTTTCTCAGATGTTCTGTTTATTTGAAAAGCACTCCTAATTTTTCTTAAAGCATCTTTAGTATTATTTTCAAATAGTAAGTTTAATGCATAATTAATGTATGCTTCTAAGTGGGTCGGATAATATTCAATTGTTTTTTCATAGAAATCAAGGCTTTTTTTTGTTTTTCCCATTCTATAATAACAATTTGCAATATAAAAATATAAATATGATTTTTCCGATGATAAACTTATTGAATTGAAAAAATTTTTTAAAGCTTTTTCAAAATCATTTTTTTTATAATATAAAAGTCCTAAATCAGCTAATGCCGAATAATTATTAGAATCGGAATTAATTGCACGATTATAATATTCTTCTGCTTTTTCATAATTTTTATTTTTTAAATAGCAAACACCGATTTCATATAATGTATTAGAATCATTAGGTTTTAAATTTAAAGCGGTTTTGAATTTATCTTCAGCTTCAGATATTTTATTTAATTGTAAAAAGGAATTACCCCAGGCAAAAAATAAATCAAAATCATTTAAACCTTTGTTGAATGCTTGTTCAAATATTTTTAAACCTTCATCTTGTTTATTATTACTAATATAGCTTTGAGCTAAAAGAATATAAACAGAAGAATTTAAAGGACTGTCTTCAAGAGCTCTTTGTGCATATTCAGTAACAGCTATGTAATTTTTTTCTTTTTTGTAACATAAAGCAAGATAATAATTTAAGTTTTTGTAATTTGCTTTAAGCTTTTCAAGTTCTTTAAATTCATAGAATGCTTCATTAATTTGATTTAATTCAAAATACATTACACCCAGGAGAAAGTATGTATGTAAATTAGAAGGATTTAAATATTTTGATTTTTTAAGCATTTCAATAGCTTTATGTCTTTTTTGTTGTTTAGCATAAAAGATTCCATAATTTAAATAGTTTTCAGCATCAGAAGGTGCTAATTTTATAGCTTTTTTTAAAGCATCTTCCGCCTGATTAAATTTATCGGTTGCAATAAATACACTGCTCAAAAGCGAATATGTATATGGATTTTGAGAATCTCTTGCCAATGCTTTTTTAAGGACTTGTTCAGCTTTTTCATATTCTTTTAATTTTGCATAAATTACGCCTAAACTAATACAAGGTTTTGGATTTTGGTTAGACATTAACATAGCTGTTTCAAGTTTTTCAATAGCCGAATTAAAATCTTTTATTTGTGCAAAATGTAATCCCCAATTAGTATATGCGAGTATTGGAATTTCTATATTATTGGATAATTTTTTATATTGACTTGTATAAGTATCCAATTTGTTAATTTTATTAAAAATCTGTAATAAAAATTGTATCATTGAATTAAATCCGTAATTTCCCTAAAAGCACCATTACCACCGGATTTTTTTGATATAAAAATATTATTTATAGATTTAACTGAATCGTGAGCATTTTTGACAGTAGCCGGACAGCCTACATAATTAAGACATTCTACGTCATTAATATCATCACCTATGTATAATACATTTTCAGGAGAAATATTATATTTTTGTAGTAAAGATTTTAAAACATTTAACTTATTTCTTTCATTTTGAAAAGTTTCAATAGAAGGAAATTTTTTAGCTAAAACATCTATAGCCATAGAGGCCTCACCAGAAATAATTGCAAATTTAATATTTTTTTTAAGTATGTTAGCAATAGCCATAATGTCATGGTAATGAATTATTTTTGATGAAGTACCATCAGAATATACAATTAACTTCCCATCGGTAAAAATTCCGTCAAAGTCACTAATTATAAATTGAATAGTATTTTTTATAATTAAATTTTTATTC
>CANPZN010000073.1 GCA_947588785.1 Candidatus Gastranaerophilales bacterium | reverse complement strand
AAACGAAATTAAGCATTGCAAGCATTAAAGCAGTTTCATCACTTTTTTTATAGATGAAGTTTGATACTTTTCTGCAAAGATGAATAGCATTACCCGTAATTTGTCTATAACCACTTCTTGCTGGGCCAAAAACAAATTCACGCAAAAAATCTTTAACGGACTTTATTCTGTTATTTTGGTAAAAAGGAGCCACATCTTTTGGTTTAATCATTTTTTAGACTCCTCATTAGAATTTTTAGACAGAAATATTTCTATAATTTTATTAAATTTATTATTAATATTTTTTAAATTATTTTTTTTCTTATTAAACCAAACAGATATTTTATTTTTTCTATTTTTTAAGACCTCAGCAAAAGATTTACTCCAAGATTTATTTTCTTTTACAACACCTGATATAAGATCTTGGAAGTCAGAAGTTAAAGGGACATCCCATTTTGAATTAGAATAGAATACCATAAAAGCAATTGCGGCAATAGAACCAAGAACTTTTGAATATTCCTGTAATTTTATGGTTGCCTTTTCAGGATAAGATTTATATAATTCCAAAGCCTCACTGGGTAAAAATAGATCATTAACCACATTATGTTTATCAAAACCAATAAGATTACAAGATGCCTTTTGGAATATAGCCCTTAAACTTACCCCGGTTACACCGCAGGCAACAGCTTTTGAAGCTGATTTTATGGCAGCATCAGTTTTTTTATCTTCAGCGGCAAATTTTAGATCTATTAAAGGCTGAAAACATAAAGCAAACATAGCCATAAATAGTTTTTGTTCAGGAGTTCTGATATTATAAGCAGCGACTTTCCCTATTTTTCCAAAGATCTCAGGCAAAAATACAGGATTTTTAGGAACACCTTTAAATGACTGACAGTTTTTTTTACTATCATAATTATTTATATAAGTACTTATTTTCATAAAATAATTTACACGCTTACTTTCATTGTTGTAAAAATTAGACAAAGAAATTATTGACAATAAATTAAAAATTGTTAATTTTTTTTTACATATTTTTATTTGAAGGCAAATTTTTTAATTTTCTTTTTTAAAGTAACCAACAAGGAGAAAAATATGGAAATCTCTGCTTTAACAAATTCTTTTAATAATTATACAAAAAATATCTTAAAGAACAAAAAATCTAGTAAAAATACTTCATTTGGCAGCATTTATATTGAAGATAGCTGTAGATTAGGTAAAGCATCATTAAGCCAAAATAAACAATTCTTACCAAAATTTTTTAAAAGTGATGCATTATTATTAAATGATATAGCACAACATTATCCTAATCAAGATTGTTTTATAAGAAAAGGAGCATTAGATTTTCCGAGATTAGAGTACAGAGAGAAACCACCGGAAGTTCAAATTTTTACATCGAGTATTTTTAAACCATATAGAATTGATATTGATCCATATGATAAAGAATATCCCGCCGAACCGTTATTACTATATGATAAAAGCGAAAGAAATTGTATTTTAGGACTGTCTTCATATATTTCATTAAACCCGTCATTATCATTCACAGTAAAAGCAGGATATGAATTACACAAAAAATTAATTGAGAAAAAATATCAAATAAAAGATATGTTAGGTAGAGGCTCAGAAGCTGATTTAGGTGAAGAAAATTTAATAAGAAAAGCTCATAAGGAAATAGAAGATGTTGAAGTTGCAGTAACAAGATATCTTTTAGAATCTGCATATGCAGTTCTTTCCGATAAACCGAGTGCAAAACAAATATATGCCTCCAACTATCCAAAAGTTCAATCAAGATTGGACGAAAAAAGAAGATTTGACTTAACAACAAGTCTTGCTAAGCAAAATGCCCTACAAGAAAAAATTATTGAAGATAGAATTAATTCTAAAATGGCAAAAGAAGTTAATGATAGCAGTAATGAAAAAGATAAAAAAAATAAAAGCGATACACAACTTGATATTTGTGCAATGGCGATGGCAAAATATCCGAACAAAGAAGAGAACATAAGAGCAATACAGGAACTTGAAACATATATGTTAGAAAATAATTTAACATTAGTATAAAAGAGAGCAGTTCATAAGCCGGATTCTGTTTCTAAACAATTATCTGTCTTGACTTTATGTTACCATAAAGCTCCTTGCGATTTTTCAAAAGACGGCGGGTCACCTTAACCTTTTATTAAATCTTGCACCCGAACGGAGTTTACCGAGCAGGTATTTTTCAATACCTCTGGTAGTCTTTTACACTACCGTTGCACCTGAATCATAATGTAATAAATACATGATGATTGTTTACTTTTCTGTGGCACTAGTCCTAAAGTTACCTTCGGCGGATGTTATCCGTCGTTCTGCCCTGAGGTGTCCGGACTTTCCTCATATAAGTTTTCTTATACGCAATTGTTCGTCTGCTCTCAAGTTTATTATACTAAAAAATTATCGTTTTTTAAATTTATCTGAAATTTCCTTTGGAAGTCTAATATTTTGTATAGACACTTGAAATTTTTTTATTTGAGCTAATTTTTCCTGTTCTTCTTCTAAATCACGGGTTGGATTATTAATACCGCTCAATGTTTTTTGAAATTCAGATTCTGCCTCGCCCATAGAAATTTTCATAATAATATCATCTATGTTATCATAATTAAGTGAATAAGAGGCATTTAGACTTTTAATTGATGTACCGTAAGGTAATGAATAAAGCCATCGTACCGAATTAATATCTCTTTCTGAAAGTTTTACCACACCATATTTATGCGGTGTATACATAATATCATTGTCATTTTTTGAATGTCCTAATCCGAGAGCATGACCTATTTCATGTAATATAGTATGATAAACTTCATTTTCATCCATGTATTTTTTATGGATAATACCATCTGATATACCTATAGAAACTTCTGCGGAATATAATCTTGAATTTTTATCATAGTTAAATGAACAATTTCCCAAAGATTTTCTGTCGACTCTCCTCCATTCCACATTGATTTGAGAATCATTAAGATTATCTACAATCAAAAAAGAATATTTTCCCTTACCGACACGCTCCCATTCGTGCAAAGCATCGAGAACCATTTGTTTATATGTATATCTGTCAAGTTCAGACATTGAGTACCAGCTGCAAGGTGCTACATAAACAGGTAGAGGAAAACATTGATCAGGCCATCTTATCAACTTACCATCTTTTAAATGTTCTTGCAAATAAGTTAATCTATACATTAATTATTAGACCTATTTTCTTGTTTCTTAATAAAATCACACATTTCTTGCAATCTTGAATCTTCCATGGCAATAATTAAATCATTTGCAGTCTTAAACTTACCTATAGCAAAACCTGTTTCTGCTAACAAAACACAATCATTACATAATCTATATTTTCCATACTGTATAGAACCTGCCAAAGATTTAGTTTTTCCGCAACAAGAACATTCAAAGACTTCATCCGCAAGGGTTGGATCATCATTTAAATCATCCAAACGCATTTGTTCTACAACAGCTTGCATTTCTTCTATTATTTTTAATTGCTCATCTTTATTCATAATATTTTAATTATATCATATTATTTTTTTTATATTAAAATTAATAGCATGAAGTTTCAAAGATTATCAAATATTAATACAAAAAGAGATGCGTGGGTTGAAATAAATCTTGATGCAATTGAAAAAAATATACTAACCCTAAAATCTTTTGTTAAACCTGGTTCAAAAATATTAGCAGTTGTTAAAGCTGATGCATATGGTCATGGCAGTTCAATGATTACTCCGACTTTATTAGCCTCCGGTGTTGATTGGCTCGGTGTAGCTTCTATTGATGAAGGTATGGAGCTTAGAAATAATAAATTCAATTGTCCTATACTGGTTTTAGGTGCTGCACCTATTTGGGCATTTGATTATGCCGCACAAAATGATATCTCTTTATCTGTTTTTTTAGATAATCATATTGAAGCTGCCGAATTAACATACAAAAAAAACGGACTTAAAACTAAAGCTCATATAAAACTTGATACAGGCATGAATAGAATTGGTGTACAAAAAGAAAATGCTATTGATTTTATAAAAAGAGTCCAGAATACTGAATCAATTGAATTACAAGGAATTTTTACACACTTTGCTTGCAGTGAAATTGAAGAAAAAACTTTAGAACAATTAAAAATATGGAATGATATACTATCCCGAGTTAATACAAAAGGATTAATATTACATTGTTTTAATACAGCTGCGACTATTGCTCAATACAAAGAAGAAAATTATAACATGGTAAGGTTAGGTTTGGCATTATACGGCTTAATTCCCGATTTACCTCCATTTACGAAACAGATTCCGAATTTAATACCTGCTATGGGTTTAAAAGGTAGGATTATTAATATTCACACAGTCCACAAGGGTAATGGAGTCAGTTATTGCCATACTTTTAAAGCTGATAACGAAACACTTGCAGCAACAATACCTATAGGTTATGCGGATGGAGTTGACAGACGATTATCGAATAAAATCTACGGTATCTTAAACGGAAAAAAAGTTAAACAAATAGGCAATATTACAATGGATCAGATGATGTTTGATATTTCAGAATGCAGTGCAAAAGAAGGAGATATTATAACGCTTCTGGGTTCTGATTCGGATGAAACGATATCAATTAATGAATGGGCAAATATCTTAGGTACAATAAATTATGAACTTTTATGCCGTTTAAAAGCCAGATTATCAAGAGTGTATACAAGATAAATTATAAATTTTCAACGGAATTAATAGTAAATTTTTCATCATTAACTTCACGAATGAATGCATTCCAAGAATTATAATAATCAGCCAATGCATAAGTATAAGCAACAAGAATCATTCTGTAGGACTCTTCCATTGTAACAAGGGTTGTTAAATCTATTTCGCCTTTTTTATAAGCAGCTCTTGATGTTTTTATCAGTTCTTCAGAATTTAATAATAACTGTTCATTATAATTTTTTAATGCGACTTGTGCCATAAGAAATTTTTCATAAGTTTTTTTTAATTCATTTAAAGCCTTATTAAGAACTGATTGATAATTCAATCGATTTTGTTCAACTTTCAATTCAGCATTTTTAATTTCGGAAGAATAATTATTAAATATGGGTATATTAACTATATTCGCCCCGACAAATGCACCGTGTTTAAAAGTTCCTTCTCCGGATTGTCCTGGATTTTGATAACTGTAGCCACCTGTAATTTCTACATCTGGTATTCTTTTTTTTAATACAATTTTAAGTTCTTTTTCAGCAGCTTCAAGTTCTTGTTTTGCTATTTTTATATCATATCTGTTTTCTACGGCTTTATCATCTATTAAATCGAAATCTGGCATTTTTGAATCAGGTTTTGGAATCAATAATGGTTTATATTCACTTGAAAACTTTTCTTCTTTTGTATCATAAAATCCCTCAGGAGAATTAATAACTTTATTAAATTCAAATAAAGCAGTTTTTACATTATAATCCGCAGAATTTACTTCGGTCAAAATTTGATTTAACAGAAGCTGAGCCTGTAAAACATCAATTTGTTCAACAATACCCTTTTTATGTCTTATTTTTGTTTCATTTAAAAGTTCATTTAATTGATGTTCTTGTTTTTTTAATGAGGCATATATTGTCTTTTTTGCAAGCAAATTTGTATAAGCTTCTCTAACATCCATTCTCAAATCAAATTCCAAATATTCGACATTATTTTTAGCTAATTGAAAATTTGTCTGAGCTAATTTTTTTCTATCTGAACGTTTTCCTATTTCAACTAATTGAGATAAGCCTATTTGTTGAGGATTTCCTTTTCCAGCTTTACCCAGATTATAAAATAAACCTATTTCCGGATTTTGAAATTTTTTTGAAGATTTTATATTATTTTTTTCAATACTAATATTTAATCGTGCTAATTGAATATCTAAATTATTTTTTTTAGCAATTTCTACAGCTTCCTGTATTGATAATTTTGAAGTTTCTACAATAGCAATACAAGATGCAGAATTTAATAGAAATAAACATAATATAAAAAATATTTTTTTCAAAACTTACTCCGAATTTAATCTGATGTCGCAACCGTAAAGTTGCTCATATTCATAAAAAAAATTATAAAAATAATAAAAAATTTTCACAATACATAAATTTAAATTTGTCCGAATTCGCACGTTATGTGTATAAGTAAAATTTCAAATATTATGTGGTGTAAACTATATGGTGTAAACCCGTTATATGATTGAAATATGAGATATACTATATAGCCCTCATTTAATTTTTTTGGAGTAAATTTACATCTTTTTTCCCAAAATTTTCAAAATATAATAAGTTTTCTTTCAAAATTTAAATTTTTTATATCTATTTTTCCAAAAATTAAACAAAAAATTTTCAATTTTGTAAATTTTAATGTTATTTTTTCTGGTTTTTTAAAAATTTTTATAGACAAATCATAAAAAAAGTTTTATTATATAAATAGGAAAGTGAGGTGTTATGAAGGTTTCTGCTGTTGGTTTTTTATTCCAAAATAAAATTGCCGGAAAAGGTTTAAAACATGGTAATAATTATACTTGTATAATACACAAGATTAATAAAAATGGTGATTATAATCGTAATATAATTACATCCCCAATTATAAAGACATCAGTAAAAGACACAGTTTCTCCCGCAATTGCAAAAAAAGATATTATGAATTCTCTTTCATCAATTACAAAAAAAAATTCTACTGATAAATTTAAAGGTGCTACAATAAAAGATGGCATTAAAGAAACAGAAATTCATTCCATTTTATTTGATAAGTTATTTGCTGTTAGAACTAAAAATGAAGCCGGTAAAAATCATTTTGCAATAATGGGAAAAAATAAAACGAAATCACTATTAAGCAAAAATCTATATATTTCAGCTTAATTTAATAATTTTAACGGCTACGGCGAAATTTGCACAAAGGTGAAACGAAGTAAAACTGAGTATATGAGGGCAAGCTAAACGACAAACGAAGTGCTGTAAAGCACTCGTCCGAAAGACAGTAACTAATTTTATCAAAATAACGGATTAAAAATCCTATAATAAATATATATCCCTGCTAAAACTAATATTCCGCCGCAAATTTTCATTAAAATTGCCGAATACTTTGCTAATTTTCCAAAATGTTTAACTGAAGACGTAAATAATGCAATAATAATTATTATTACACACTGCCCTAATGCAAACATAAATAAAAGAGAAAATGCAAAAAATATATTTTTTGAGATTGTTGCAAGAGCCATGATACTGGCAAGAATCGGCGAAGAACATGGGCTTGCAGCCAACGCAAAAAATACACCTATTAAAAACGGAAATAGAAACAACCCTCCTGATTTATTTTGGGGCATTTTTTTTACAAGTGCAGGAAAATTTATCTCTATAAATCCAAGTAAATTTAGTCCCAAAATAACTATAACAGAGGCAAATAACAATAATACAATCGGTGAAGCAACTGAAGTAAATGCTCGCCCGGAAACAGCACATATTATGCCTATTATACTTAATACTGATGACAATCCCAAAGAGAAAAAAATCATTTGTATTAACAATTTATGATTACTCTCTTTTGAATATCCTCCTACATATCCTATTATCAAAGGCAAAATTCCAAGTGTACAAGGTGATAAAGAGGACAATATTCCTGCAAAAAATGATATAGCCATCATTATAGGAATAATTAGTGTATTATTTTGTGCAGAATAAATATTAAAAAGCTGAATTAAATTATCCATGAATAAGTCCGTCCAATTCTATCTTTAACTCTTCCTCCGGAATATATCCTTCAATTTTATTCTTTTGGTTATTTTCACTATCAAGAAAAATCATGGTAGGTACCAGTATAACATTATATTTCTTTATATTTTCTTTTACATTTCTATCATTAGATGTTGCATTAATTGCAATAAAATTAATTTTATCAGAATATTGAGGTTCTACCGATTTAATAACGGCTTTCATTTTCTGACAGTCCATACACATAGAAGAAGTAAATATCATAATTGACGGTTTAGTAGTTTCCTTGGCAACAGCTGTTACATCTGCGGATTTTTTTGAAATTAGTATGTATGATAAAATCGGAACAATTAATATTAATGCTATAGTAATAATGTTTTTCATATTTTTCTCCTTTTTTTTAAACATTACACTAAGCAAGTATAAACTATATTCTCTATTTAGGCATAATTTTAAAACAAATCTTCAGGAAGATAAATTTCATTTTTTTTTAATAATTCTCTTATTTGTTCATAAGAATTAGCATTCAATGTAATATTTTGGTATTCTCTTACAACACTAATAACATCATTAACAGAAAGTCTTACAGTATTTCTGCCATTAACATTTTCAATTATTTTAGCCATATATAAAACTCCTTTGGTTTTATCTTAACAATATATGATTCAATAATTTTATCTACGGAAAAGAAACTTAAATCTTTAAAAAGATCCTATTAAAAAATTATTTTTAAACATTCAGATTATATACTACTGTCTAATGTTATGAATAACAATTAAATGATAGATAATAGTCATCCGAAAAATTTTTAAAAAATTTGAGAAACTTTATTTTTTAATAAAAAAAATAATCATTGCAATATTTCATTTATTGAGCAATCAGATAAATCTACTAATCTATTAAAATTTAATATATCAATAAAATTTATTGCAAAATACATCAGAGAGATTAGATTTCAAAAAGGAGTAAAAATGAATAATACAATCGTAAAAGCACCCTGCGTAAATATGCTTAAAATGGATTCAATTTTTATAGAAATGACAGCACAAAATTGTAATCTTAGATGTAAACATTGTTACATAGATTTCAAAGATAAAAAAATTAAAGATTATATACCACTTGAAAAAGTAAAACAAAATTTATCAATGTTAAATAATGAAAATATTCAATATATTCACCTTACAGGAGCAGAACCAATGCTACATCCTGATTTTAATCATATATTAAGATTATGCCTAAAATACTCATCAGTTGTTATACATACTAACGCTATGAATATTAATGATAAAAAAGCAAGATTTTTAAGAAAAGTCGAAGAAGAAAATAATCTTAATCATGAAATAATTTTTATGATTAGTATTGATCATTATATCGAAAAAGAAAATGATATATTAAGAGGCAGAGGGGCATACAGAAAAGTAATTCATGCCATTCAAAGTTTAAGTAAATATGAATTTAATCCGATTTTATCAATTGTTAATCATTATAATATTAATGAAATTGAACTAAAAAATAATTTCAAAGAATTATGCAGTTCTTTAGGATTTGAAACAACAGATCTGAACTTTAAAATCATTCCGCTATTAAATAAAGAAGCTAAATATGAAATAGATTCAGATAAAAATTATGATTCACTAAATATTGAATGTGCAAACAGCAGAACACTCACCATAAACGGAATATTTTCCTGCCCATTATTATCTACAGATAACCGTGGGAAATGCGGAAGTGATTTTTCTGATTATTCAAAAAAAAGTTATTTAGAAACTTCATATTGTTCTCAATGCATAAATCACAATAATTATCTATTCTCGTTAAGTTTACCGGAATAAAATTTTTCATACTTTAATGCCGTTATATTTAAAATTAATTTAGAAAGATGTCGAATAATATGAAGGATGATGGGGGCTGAAGCTATGAAAGTATGACAAATAGCAATAAACTCCAAATAAAATGAATACTGATTAATATATTTATAAGAGAAACAGTAATTCCTAGACCACAGTCTGCAAATTTTATTCTAAATTACTTTATAATTGTAACGAATTGTTAATAAAAAAGAG
>CANPZN010000072.1 GCA_947588785.1 Candidatus Gastranaerophilales bacterium | reverse complement strand
TCGTTTGTCGTTCAGCTCGTCCTCATATTCTCGGGTTCGCTCGCTTTCGCTCGACTTCACCCTACGGAAAATTCGCTCATCTGAGCAGTAAAGTTGCTCTATTTATTATATAAAACTATTGTTGAGTAGTCAACTATTTAATATGATGTTGCCCCTTGTGCCGACTTTTTTTATTAAAATTGAAAATACAAAAATTCAGATACTTTATTTATAGAAAGGAT
The DNA here is from genome assembly GCA_947588785.1 of Candidatus Gastranaerophilales bacterium. GTDB lineage: Bacteria > Cyanobacteriota > Vampirovibrionia > Gastranaerophilales > Gastranaerophilaceae > Avigastranaerophilus. The sequence goes on along the minus strand of CANPZN010000072.1, from coordinate 9,627 downwards.
TGAAATTACAAACAAAAATAACATTATTATATAATAAATCTTATTGGGTTTAAATTTTTCAGATAATTCAATTGAATTCTTAAAGAAAAATGAAAGAATAATACAGCCTAAAAGCATAAAAATACTAAGTTTTACGCTTCCATTTTCAAAAGAAAATCTTAATTTATTAATAACAATAGGATTAATTCCATTTAATCCAATCATAGATTTTATAATTTCAATTGCTTTATGAATAGAAGAAGATCTAAAAAATACCCATGTAATATTTATAAATAAAAATGTTAACATAATAGAAAAATATTTATTTAATTTAATATTAAATTTTTTCCACAGTCTATGAATACAAGTAACTAAACCATGTAAAATGCCCCAAATAATAAATGTCCAATTAGCACCATGCCAGATACCACCTATTAAAAATGTTAAAAATAAATTTTTATAAGTATTTAATTCTCCCTTTCTGTTACCTCCAAGCGGAATATAAATATAATTTTTCAAAAATCTTGATAATGTCATATGCCATCTATGCCAAAAATCCTGTATATTTTCAGCTTTATACGGAGAATTAAAATTAACGGGTAATACTATATTAAATAATAAGGCAATACCTAAAGCCATATCACAATACCCGGAAAAATCGAAATATAGTTGAAAAGAATAACAAAAACTCCCGATCCAAGCTTCAAACATATCAGGATTAGGTATAATATCAAAAATATTACGTACAAAATCCGACAAATTATCTGCAATAATTACTTTTTTAAATAGTCCCAATGAAAGAAGAAAAAAACCCTTTGATATGTTAGCTTGATTAATTATTTTTTTTCTTATATTTGCAAATTGAGGCATCATTTCCGAATGATGTAATATCGGCCCTGCAATAAGATGAGGGAAAAAAGTTACAAATAAAGCATAATTTAAAAAATCATATTCTCTAACTTCTTTTTTATAAGCATCCGAAAGATATGCAATCTGTGTAAATGTAAAAAAACTAATTCCTAATGGAAGTGCTATTTTTAATGTATCAAATCCGCTATGAAAAACTGCATTTATATTATTAATAAGAAAATCAAAATATTTATAATACGATAATAAAACAATATTCCCTATAAGCCCTAATATAAAAACCATTTTTCTATTTATTTTTAAATTAGAAGGATGAGATAATGTATAACCTATAGAATAATTAAATATCATTGAAAGTAAAATTAATGTAAGATATTTAAAATTCCAATATCCGTAAAAAAACAATGAAGCTCCGACCAACCATCCTGTTGCCGGCATTATTAAACGTTTTTTATTTAAATAGAAATAAACAAAAAAAGTAATAGGCAAAAATATAAACAAGAACTCATATGAATTAAATAGCATTATTTTAGCCACTCCCTGACCTGTTTAACTGTCTGTTGATTGTTTTTTAAATAGTATTCTAAATTTAATTTATCTTCTTCAATATATTTATCAACATTTTGATTATTTATAACAAGAACGGAATCATTCGGTTTTTGATAGAAACTTTGAGCAAATAACTTACCTAATAAATTTGTTGCATGAACGGCATCTCTATAATAAATCATTTCGGGAGATACAGGTTCGGTATTATATTTGCTTATAAACGATAAATCATAGTAATTAATATTATTAGCAAGCATTTTTTTAAATTCATAATAAATATTTATCAATCCATGTTCATAAATGTTTATAATATCAACGATATGAGACGGAGTAACAAAAAATACAACCTCTACATTCCTTGAATTTGCAAATTTTTCAAATTTTTTCAAATCATTTACAACACTATAATCAAGTTCATAATCAGAATAATAATCTCTTGTATATTTTTTTACAGTTGATTTAAAGTAATGTTCAGCCCTCGGATTTAGAGTATTTGTATTGTTTTTTACATTAGAAGCATTTTTTTTATGTTTTCTATTTTTTAAAACTGTCTGAATACTGTAATTAAAAGTATCTAAAGAAAGTATTAAGGGCAATAATTCCTGTTTCGTCAATTTTACATCATTTATTCTGTCCAAATTTATGGCGGTATTGTAAAATTTTTTACTAAAAGAAAAGAAATCAAGTCCAAAATAAACTTTTTTTATTTCAGGATGAATTAATATACAATTTTCAGCCATAATAATGGTTTCAGAAGGACTCGAAGAACTTAATGTTTCAGAGTATACTTTTTTACCGGTTAATTTTGAATGATAATCAGTATCTAACCACCAACCTGATTTAGAACTTCCGACATAAATAATATCAATATTATCTTTCAAAAGTTTCAATTGCGGTATTTTTGTCATTCTTTCCTGTTTTGTTAAACAAGGTTTTATAAGGTTAAATCCTTTCATTTTTAAAACTCTAAAAATATCGAAAGGATCAACAAGATAATTTACTACAGCAGTAAACAATACCGTAAATATAATAATAACAATTAATAAAACATTATACTTTTTTATAGTTGAATATTTAAATTTATTTTTCATAAGAAAAATTTTAACAAAAATATAATAAGCATGGAAATTACATAATATTTTTTGAGTTATACTGATAAAAAAAGGTTAAATTATGTATAATCCGAAATCAACAAAAGCAGAAGAATTTATTTCAAATGAAGAAATAATAAAAACAATTGATTTTGCAAAAAATAATAGCAATAATAAGAAATTAATTAGTGAAATTATAGAAGAAGCAAAAAAAGAAGCCGGTTTAACATACAAACAAGCAGCAATATTGCTTCTGTGTGAAGATAAAGAGTTAAATGAAAATATTTTTGAACTGGCAAATAAAATAAAAGAAGATTACTATGGAAACAGAATAGTACTTTTTGCTCCGTTATATCTTTCTAACTACTGTATAAACGGATGTATATATTGTCCATATCATGCAAAAAATAAACATATTCCGAGAAAGAAAATGACACAAGAAGAAATAATAAATGAAGTTAAAGCACTTCAAGATATGGGTCATAAGAGATTGGCAATAGAATCAGGAGAAGATCCGGTAAATAACCCAATAGAGTATATATTAGAATCAATAGATACAATATATTCAATAAAACACAAAAATGGAGCAATAAGACGAGTAAATGTCAATATAGCAGCTACAACCGAAGAAAACTATAAGAAATTATATAATGCAAAAATAGGAACATACATTTTATTTCAAGAGACCTACAAAAAAGAGACATATGAAATATTACATCCGACAGGGCCTAAACATAACTATGAATATCATACCGAAGCAATGGATCGTGCAATGCGTGCAGGAATAGAAGATGTAGGACTCGGAGTTCTTTTTGGATTAGAAAACTATTTGTATGAATTTATAGCATTAATAATGCACGCAAAACATTTAGAATCACTATATGGGATAGGCCCGCATACAATTAGTGTTCCAAGAATAAGAAAAGCAGATGATATAGATCCGAATCAATTTGTAAATGCAATAGATGATAATACATTTAAAAAAATAATAGCCGTTATAAGAATTACACTTCCATATACAGGAATGATAGTATCAACCCGAGAAAGCAAAGAATGCCGAAAAGAGGTACTAAAATTAGGTATTTCACAAATTTCAGGCGGTTCCAAAACCAGTGTCGGAGGATATTATAAGCCAGAAAAAGAAGATTCAAGTCAATTTGAAGTGAACGATAACAGAACATTAGATGAAGTAGTAAATTGGTTAATTAATCTTAATTATCTGCCAAGCTTTTGTACTGCTTGTTACGGAAGCGGAAGAACCGGGGACAGATTTATGTCAATATGCAAAAATCAACAAATACATAATTATTGTTTGCCCAATGCAATAATGACATTAAAAGAATATTTGCTTGATTATGCTTCGGAAGAAACGAAACAAGCCGGAGAAATTTTTCTTAAAAAAGAAATAGAAAAAATTAATAATATTCAAAGGAAATCGGCTACAATAGAAAATATAAAAAGAATTGAATCAGGAATAAGAGATTTAAAGTTTTAATAGTGTATAATAAAATTATTAACAAATGGAGTAGTCAGCAATGGATGAAAATAAAATAATTGTAACTATATCAGGGAAAGACGGAATAGGAATAGTTGCGGAAATTGCTACAGTACTTGCAAAATATGGAGTTAACATAGAAGATATACGCCAGACAATAATGCAAGGATGTTTTATGATGTTTTTATTGGGAGATATAAGTAAATCAAAATATACTTTTAAAGAAATAAAAGAATCACTTACACAAAGCGGTACAAAGCTTGGTATGGAAATTTGGATACAAAAAAAAGAAATATTTGATAAAATGCATACAATTTAAAGGGAAATTATGTCGTTTTTTAATGAAAAATCTATAATAGAAACTATAAATATGATAAAAGTCCATAATTTGGACATAAGAACAGTAACATTATCATTAAGTCTACGTGATTGCTGCAGCGAAAATGTAAAAGATGTCGGAGGTAAAATATATAATAAAATTATTAAATATGCAAAAAATTTATATAAATATGCCTCTGAAATAGAAGATGAGTATTCAATACCAATAATTAATAAAAGAATAGCCGTAACCCCGATTTCAATAATAGGTGAATCTTGTAAAGAATATGATTATATATATCTGGCAAAAGTATTGGATGAAGTTGCCAAAGAAGTAAATGTAAATTTTATAGGCGGATTTTCAGCTTTGGTAGAAAAAGGTTGCACAAAAGGTGATTTGGCACTTATAGAAAGTATACCAGAAGCATTAAAGCAAACCAGTAGAGTATGTTCCTCAATAAATTTAGCCTCTACAAAAGCAGGAATAAACATGGATGCCATAAAAAAAATGGGGGAAATAATAAAAGAAACAGCAAATTTAACGGCAGATGAGGATGGTATAGGTGCTGCGAAATTAGTATGTTTTTGCAATGTTCCCGGAGATAACCCATTTATGGCAGGAGCATTCCATGGATACGGAGAAAGAGAATGTGCTTTAAATATAGGTGTTTCAGGGCCTGGAGTAGTTAGAGCGGCAGTAGAAAATTTACCTAAAAATGCAGATTTTGGAGAATTAGCAAATAAAATCAAACAAATAGCATTCAAAATTACTTCAACCGGAGAACTGGCAGGAAGAAGGATTGCAGAGAAAATGGGTATACCTTTTGGAATAATAGATCTTTCATTAGCTCCGACTCCGGCAATAGGAGATTCCGTAGCAGGAATATTTCAAGCAATGGGGTTAGAACACGCAGGAGCTCACGGTACAACAGCAGCACTGGCGATGCTAAATGACGCTGTAAAAAAAGGTGGAATTATGGCAAGTTCATATGTTGGAGGCTTATCAGGTGCGTTTATTCCGGTTTCCGAAGATGCAGGTATGATAGAAGCAGCTCAAAAAGGCGTATTGACATTTGATAAACTCGAGGCAATGACTTGTGTATGTTCAGTTGGTTTAGATATGATTGCAATTCCGGGAGATACGCCTGCAAGCACAATTTCAGGAATGATAGCAGATGAAATGGCAATAGGGATGATAAATAAAAAAACAACTGCAGTGCGAGTTATCCCCGTTCCGAATAAAAGTGTTGGAGAAAGAGCAATATATGGAGGTTTACTCGGTGAAGCACCGATAATACCTATAAATAAATTATCATCTGAAGTTTTTATAAATCGAGGCGGCAGAATCCCTGCTCCTATTCATAGTTTAAATAATTAAGGAATAAATTTTGTTTGATTCATTTATTAAAATAAAAAATTGCTTTATATTTTACAATTTATACGCAAAAGGTATAAATCAAGAAAATATCGCTGAATATCGAAAATCGTTATTATATCTGTTTTACGCTTTATCCATAAGAACAAACAGTTTAAAATGCTATAAGGCAATTACAAGAATTAATCGAAAAAACAGACAATTTTATTATTCAATTGATTTTTATAAAAAAGCTATTGAAAAATATCCGAGAAATGCTGAACTATATGCACTTAAAGCAGATGTACACCGGAAATTGAAAGAGTATGATTTTGCTATTCAAAGCTATAATAAAGCTATTCAATTAGATTATTCCAATATAGAATATTATAAAATGCGTTCAATAATAAAATATATAACAGGAGATATTCAAGGTGCAATAAATGACATAACAAGTGCCATAAATTGGGATAAAAAGAATTACAAATTATTCTCAACAAGAGGATTTTACAAATTTGAAAAGAAAGCATTTGAAAGTGCAATTGAAGACTATTCAAATGCTATAAAATATAATTCCAAAAATCCTCATATATATTATATGAGAGGTGCTATAGAATACATTATTGATAAAAAAGAACTTGCCGAAAAAGATTTTAAAAAAGCAAAAGAAATGGGTTTAATATAATATTGTCGGAGAAAATTTATCATTCGCTTTTTCGACAAAATAAAAAATACGACTTGATAAAAAGACATGTTTTAACTAATATCAAGTTGTTATTTGATAAATAATACACACAAAAGAAAGAAGGTAAAATATGTCAAGACGTCCTGTTATTGCAGGTAATTGGAAAATGCACAATCTTCAAAAAGAAGCAGCAGATTTAACAAATGGAATTATGCATGAATTAAGATCTGAAGATAAAGCAGCATTACCGGAGGTTATTATTGCTCCGACATTTACATCATTATATGCAGCAAATAAAGCACTTAAGGATTGCGGATGCGGAAAAGTCAGATTAGCTGCCCAAAATTGTTACTTTGAAACAAAAGGAGCATTCACTGGTGAATGTTCTGTTGAAATGTTAAAAGATGCAGGATGCGAATATATAATAATAGGTCACAGCGAAAGAAGAGAATATTTTGGTGAAACCGATGAAATGGTTAATAAAAAAGCAAAAGCTATTTTAGCAAACGGGTTAATACCTATTATATGCTGCGGCGAATCATTAGAACAAAGAGAAGCCGGAGTTACTGATTATCATATAGCTTCTCAAATAACAAAAGCATTAAGGAATATTCCTTCAGGAGATGTAGCAAAATCAATAATAGCTTATGAACCTATATGGGCTATAGGAACAGGTAAAACTTGTGATTCAACTGAAGCTAACAGAGTTATAGCAATGATAAGAAATGTTGTTAAGGGATTATATGATAATAATACGTCAGAATCCATAAGAATTTTATACGGCGGAAGTGTAAAACCAAATACAATAAAAGAACAAATGGCACAATCAGATATTGATGGAGCTCTTGTTGGCGGTGCCAGCTTAACTGCAGACAGTTTCGCTCAAATCGTAAAAGGTGCAATGTAATTTAGATTTTTAATTTTAATTATGTTCGATTAAATTTTTACGGGTTCAACGAAAATGTGAGTGAAAATTTGCGACACAATATAAAAAAGGGGCTTTTATTAAAGCTCCTTTTTTAATTTTTATCCGTTCTATACCCCTTACTTAAAGAAACAGATCTTCCAATTGATTCGATTTTATTTTTAATACATTTTACACAATCCGAAGGAGAATCATTAATACAAATCTTACCTGGATACAATTCATACTTTTTTCGATAATTAACTTCGGTTAAATTAGGCATTACAACATTAGCCCCCGAATTTAAGGCGATTATTCTTCCGTTAGGTTTTAATGATTCCATAGCGGTTGTTGCGGGAATATTAATATCAGGAAGCAATAATCTTGTAATAGACATGACTTTTAAAGCCAAATCGAAATTATCATTCTTATATTCGGCTAAAGGAGTTTGAGGATGCGGAATAAATGGGCCTATGCCAACCATGTCCGCATTTAGATTTCTGAAAAATAATATATCATCAGCAAGCGACTCAATAGTTTGTTCAGGTAATCCGACTAAACACCCGGTACCTGTTTCATACCCCAATTCTTTTAAATTAATTAAACATCTCAACCTGTTTTGAAAACTCATACCGGGATGAAGGCGATTATACAAATTTTCATCAGTAGTTTCAATACGAATAAGATACCTGTCAGCACCGAATTTTTTAAACTCTTTATATTCTTCAAAAGTTCGTTCTCCAATACTAAGAGTTAACGCAACATCATATTCTTTTATTTTTTTTATAAGATTACAAAGTTTTTCACAAGACCAGAAATTATCTTCGCCACTTTGAAGAACAACAGTTCTATATCCGCTGCTTTGAGCAAATTTAACACAATTTAGTATCTGTGTTTCAGATAATCTGTATCTTTCAACTTTTTTATTGTCACATCTTATTCCGCAATAAAAACAATGGCAATTGCATACATTAGAGAATTCAATTAAACCTCTTAAATGAACAGAATTACCCTTATATTCTTTTCTTACATTATCAGCACAAGAAAAAAGCTCAAGACCATTAGAATTAAGAAGTTCTATTATTTCATCTTTTGTTAAATTATGAAAAAGTTTTGCTTTATGTAATAAATTCAACAATTACGCAATTGTACCTTTTAATTTATTAAGATTATCAACAATTTTTTCTTTAACAAACATAGTTTTATTACCTAATAAATTATTATTTATTTTATATTCTAAAACAGCAGCTTTTTTTTCAGCAACAGCTTTTTTGTAAGCCTCAACAGCATCAGCATTTCTAAAATTATTACCTGCGAAAAGATTATTAATTGCTTTTTGTCCTTCATAACGAATATTAGTGATTTTATCAGCATGCTTTGCATTTAATGCAGCTTTACTTTTATTAACACATGAAATACCAAGAACAGCCAGACCTGCCAAACCTAAAAGGATTTTAGATTTATTACCATTGTGTGATAATGGTTTATCAGATTGTTTTTGAGTTGTTTTACTTTGTGCTGAAAAAGAATTGTTAACATTTAATTTTTGAGTATCAAACTTTAGAAGCATATATCTCCTTTTCTACATTTATAATAATAAAAATAAGTTGTAAATAGAGAATGACAAACACAAAAATAACAGTGCCTATCATTTAAATTTGCCAAAAAATTTTGTAATAATGTTTTTGTACAAAATTTTTCAACAACATTTATTGGGTAATAATTGTATCACATAATTATTTTTTTGTACAGACTTTTTTTATATTTTTTAATAATAAAGTTAGTTCTATTTTTTTTTATTATGTGTTAACATAATAGAATAAGATCAGAAAAATAATAAGGGTCAAAAATGCAAGAACACTGGGTAGGGTATATAGGTAATTTACACGTTCACTGGGATACATTAATAACAATGTGGTCTGCGATGATTTTTGTTATTTTGATCAGTTTTATATTAACAAGGAAGTTAGCAATTATACCTAATATAATGCAATCTGCAGGAGAAAGTATAATAAAATTCTTTTTAGGAAATTTATCAGAAATAAAAAACGGAGAAAAACATATTCCTATTGTTGCTTCATTATTTTTATTTATACTGACAGCAAATCTAATGGGACAATTACCATTAAAAATTATTCATCTAAAAGAAGGAGAAATAGCTTCACCGACAAATGATATAAACATGACTGCAGCAATGGCGGTTATTGTTTTAATCTATTACTTATATCAAGGTTTTAAAACAAAAGGGATACACGCAATATGGCACGGATTTAGTGTGTCAGGAATTATAATGTTTTTAGTAGAACTTTTAGAAATGATTACACGTCCGTTAAGTTTAGCAGTTCGTCTTTTTGCGAATATTTTAGCAGGAGAAATTCTTGTAAT
>CANPZN010000071.1 GCA_947588785.1 Candidatus Gastranaerophilales bacterium | reverse complement strand
TATAAAAGATTTTGTTTTACAAAATAAAAGTATATTATTCTTAGGACGTCCCGGAGTGGGAAAAACAACGAAATTAAGAGAAATTTCAAGATTAGTGGCAGATGAACTGGGAAAAAGAGTTGTTGTTGTTGATACATCAAACGAAATAGCAGGCGACGGAGATACACCTCATCCTGCGATAGGGCGTGCAAGAAGGATGCAGGTATCGCAGCCGATTTATCAAAAAGACATAATGATTGAAGCTGTTGAAAATCATACACCTGAAGTTATTGTTGTGGATGAAATAGGTACGGAAGAAGAAGCACAAGCTGCCAGAACTATTGCAGAACGTGGTGTAATGTTAATTGCAACGGCACATGGTAATACATTGGATAATTTAATAAAGAACCCTACATTATCTGATTTAGTAGGAGGTGTAAGTTCTGTTACTTTGGGTGATGATGAAGCGAAACGTCGAGGGTCGCAAAAGACTGTTCTTGAACGGGAGAAACAGCCTACTTTTGATATTGTAATTGAAATTATTGATAGAAATACTTTAGCTGTATATAAAAATACTGCAGAAGCAGTTGATTATATACTTAGAGGATGGCCTATACGTCCGGAAATTAGAAAAGTTGATCAAGTATACGATAATAAAACAAAAGAAGAAGAAAAAATTGTAAGAGAAAAAATAAAAGAAGAAGAAGAAAATCTTGCAAGTCAAAAATTGAAATTTAGTTTTTCCAGACAAGAGTATGTTAAACAAGTTAAAGATTATAAAAAAATATATATTTATGCGGTAAGTAGAACTGTGTTGGATAAAGTATTGGAACGATTAAATTTACAGGCTGAAATAACGAGAAATATTGAAGATGCGGATATAGTAATTGTTCATAAGGCTTTTGCAAAAGGCGGTACAAAAATATTAAGCATAGCAAATGATTATAAGTTACCGATATATTATGTAAGATCAAATTCAATGTCGCAGGTTCAAAAAGTAGTAAAAGAGGCTCTTCATGTAACAGATTCTGAAACATTACAAGGGTATTATGATGATGCGGAACGAGCATTGGATGAAGCAAAAGCAGCGATACAAAAAATATTGGCCGGTGCAGATAATGTTGAGTTAAAGCCTCAAAATCAACAAATAAGAAAATTACAGCATGAACTTGTTGAACAGCATAATTTATCCAGTGAAAGTATAGGTGAAGAACCTCAAAGAAGATTAAGAATAGTTGGCGGTAATGATTTAAAAAATGCCGGTTAAAATCTGAAAATAAAATGAGAAGAAGCGAACTAGATTATTTTTTCCACTATACCATTAAGTGCCAATTTAACATGAGCATAATTAAGACCACCTTGCATATATGCTGCATAAGGGGGTCTGACAGGGCCATCTGCCGATAGTTCAATAGTGGATCCCTCAATAAAAGAACCGCCTGCCATAATTAGTTTATCATCATAACCCGGTACTTCATCAGGAACAGGGGTTAAATATGATTCAACCGGTGAAAACATTTGAAGTGTTTTACAAAATTCAATTAAGGGTTCAGGACGGGAAAATTTTATTGTTTGAATTAAATCAGTTCTGATTTCATTTGGTTTTGGTGTGGAAATAAATCCGATATCTTCAAAGATTTGAGAAGCCAAAATAGCACCTTTTACAGCTTCTGAAACAATGGAAGGTGCCATAAAAAGTCCTTGGAAAATTAATCTTAGTTGATTTAACATAGCTCCGCCTTCAGAACCTATTCCTGGAGCAGTAAGCCTATAAGCAGCTTGATCAACATATTCTTTTTTTCCAGCAATATAACCGCCTGTTTCAACTATTCCTCCGCCTGGATTTTTTATTAAAGAACCGGCTATTAAATCAGCTCCTACTTCAAGCGGTTCAAGTTTTTCTACGAATTCGCCATAGCAATTGTCGACAAAACAAATACAATCAGGATTTTTAGATTTAACAATTTCTATCATTTTTTTGATAGTTTGAATGTTGAGAGATTTTCTTAAAGAATAACCCCTGGAACGTTGAATTAAAACCATTGTTGTGGAATTATCAATTTTTTCTTTAATACCTTCAAAATTTACATCAGTTTCATTAATCAAAGGGACTTCATCGTAAATAATTCCGTGCCCGATTAAAGAGGCTTTTTTATCCCCACGTTTACCAATCACTTCTTCCATTGTGTCATAAGGGGAACCTGCGAGAGAAATAAGTTTATCTCCGTATCTAAGATTACCAAATAAACAACATGCTAAAGTATGTGTACCGGAAACGAAATGATTTCTTACAATTGCTTTTTCGGCATTAAAGACGTCAGCGAAAACGGAATCAAGAGCTTCTCTCCCCATATCATCATGCCCATATCCCGATACTGTGGCAAAATGTTCCAGCCCTATTTTATTTTTAATAAAAGCATTTAAAACTTTTTCCTGATTATATTCTTTTACATCATCAACGAAATCAAAATATTTTTTTACTTTAGCTTCCGCATTCAATACAATTTTATTCATAATTTCATAAAAGCATAAAAAATAATAATATTCAACTTAGAAAATAAATCAATCTTATAGTATATACTAATTTTAAAATGTTTGAAGTAAAATATTTAAAACTATTAGATTAAATTTATGGCACTGATAAGAAAACAGGAAAATTAAAATGTCAGAATTAAAAGATAAAGATGAGCAATATAGTGTATTTCTAAAATATAAAGAAGGAAAAAATGAAGGAAAAATAGTATTCATTTTGAGAGTTTTTTTTACAACATTAATAATTTCTGCATTAACATATTTGACTGTATTAATAATAGATAATTACGAAGAAATAACGAAAAGGATAGAAGGTGTAGTAAATAAGCCAAAGGATAAAGTGGAGCAACAAGTTGAAAAAGCTGATTTAACACCTTCAAAATTTAATTTTAAGATGTTAAGCCGATATCAAAATATACTTGTATTAGGAGTTGATTCAAACGGCCCTGATACATTACCATTTTCCGGAGTACGCTCTGATACAATAATAATAGTAAACGTAGATCCTACAGGAAAGAGTATAAATGCAATATCTATCCCGCGGGACAGTAAAGTATATTTGGCAGACGGACATGGGATACAGAAAATAAATGCGGCGTATGCAATAGGCGGAATAGATCTTGCGAAAAAAACAATTGAAGAAACATTGGGAATAAAAATACATAATTATATAATAGTAAATGCGGAAGGAGTAAGAAAACTAATAGATGCAATAGGCGGAGTTCCGATTCATATAGATCAAAGAATGCATTATAATGATTATAGCGGAAAATTGCATATTAATTTTAATAAAGGTGATCACGTTTTAAATGGGAAACAGGCAGAAGAATTTATAAGATTCAGGAAAGATTATTTGGGCTATAGGCAGAGTACAACGCCAGCAAAAGTTTATAAAAGCATTAATAGAAAAGATTAAATCTCCAGAGGCATTAAAAAAGATACCTGAAGCGTTAAAGATAGCAAGTTTATACACAAGAACGGATTTAAATTTATATCAAATGTCACAATATGCGGCAATAGCAAGAGATATAGATATGAATAAAGTAGAGTTTGTAATGTTACCCGGAGCACCCAATAAAAAAGGAATGCTCAGCTATTGGATATTAGATCCGGAAAAGACTCAACAGACGATAAACAGATTAATATACAGAAAGAAAATAAATGTAAAGGATAATGAAATAACAGTAGGAATAATGTATGCAAGATCCAAAGAAATAGAAGCTATTACATTGAAAGAGCAAATAAAAAGTTTGGGATATGATGTAAATTGTATAGGGAGATCAACATCAATAGTTAATTCGGAAATAGTAGGATATAATGGTCAGGTATCAGGAGAAGTGGTAAAATCATTAAAGAAAAAAGTTCCGGAGATATCAAAATATAGATTTGTACATTCTCCCGTAAGAAGCTATTGTAATACAAGTGATTTAGTAAAAACAATAAAAAAAGATGAGAAATCAGACGGAATGATGTTGTAAAAAAGGAAAAATAAAATGGATATGTTAAGAATAGCAATACCAAATAAAGGAAGATTATCAGAGAAAATATATGATATATTAAATTGTGCGGGGATGGTATTTCCTTCAAAAGATGAAAGGACACTGCAAGTAACGACAAAAGATCAAAAGTATTCAATAATATTTGTAAGGACACAAGATATACCGATGTTTGTGGAAAATTCTATAGCAGATATAGGATTTACCGGATTTGATATATTAACGGAATCAAAATCGAATGTAGAAAAAGTAATGGATTTGGATTTTGGGAATTGTGAAATGGTAGTTGCCGTAAAAGAAGAAGACAGCTATAAAACAGTGCAGGAACTACCGCAGGAAATAAAAGTAGCAACATCATTTCCGAATATAGCCAAAGAGTATTTTGAAAGAATAGGAAAGAATCCGAAAATAATAGAAGTATCAGGAGCGACCGAGATTACACCAAGGCTTGGTTTATCAGATGTAGTTGTAGATATAACATCATCAGGGACAACATTAAAATCAAATAAATTAAGAATAATAGATAAAATATTAAAATCAACAGCAATAGTAATAGCGAATAAGAATTTAACGGAAGAAAAAAAAGAGAAGACGCTGACATTATTAAGGGCATTAAAATCGGTAATAGATGCTCGAGAGAAAAAATATTTAATGGCACATGTACCCAAGAAATCAGTGGAAGAAATAAGATCGTTCTTACCGGGATTATCATCGCCAACGATAATGACATTAGCCGGAGATGAAGAAAATGTAGTAATGCATGTAGTAGTAGATGCGGATAAAGTTTATGACAGTATAGACAGATTAAAACGGCTTGGCGGAAAAGGCATATTAATAATGACGGTAGATCAAATGGTGAAATAATGCAATATCCGAATATAGAGAGATTAATAGAAATAATAGGGATTTTACGCAGTGAGAACGGATGTAAATGGGATAGAGAACAAACTCATGCCACATTAAAAAGAAATATGTTGGAAGAAGCATATGAAGCGGTAGATGCAATAGATGAAAATAATGTTTCACATTTAAAAGAAGAACTTGGTGATGTTCTTCTTCAAGTAGTATTACATGCACAGATAGCGAAAGAGTTAAAAGAGTTTGATATAGAGGATGTGGCAAAAGGGATATCAGAGAAGTTAATACATCGTCATCCGCATGTTTTTGGAGATGTAAAGGTAAATACAACAGAAGAAATATTAGATAATTGGGAGAAGCTGAAAAAAGAAGAAAAGCCACACAGAACGTCAATAATGGATGGAATATCGAAATCGCAATCCGCATTAATGAGTGCTCAAAAAATAAGTAAAAAAGCAGTAAAAACTGGATTTGAATGGCCTGATGAGAAATCTTTATACGAGAGTGTATATTCTGAAATTGAAGAGTTTAAACAAGCAAAAGATATTGATGAAAAAGAAGAAGAACTCGGAGATATATTGTTTTCAATAGTAAATTTGGCGAGATGGAATAAAATAGATGCGGAACAAGCATTGTTGAAAACAAATAAAAAATTTATAAATCGATTTAAGATAATGGAAACAATTGCTAAAAAAGAATTAGAAAAACTTACTCTTGAAGAATGGGATGAGTTGTGGAAAGAAGCAAAAAAAAGAGGTCTATAAAAGGCCCCCTGAAATCTTTTTCAATTTCCTCGTGTGTGTTAAGTAAGGTTAGTAAGTAAGGTATGTATGAATATGAGTAAAAATTAGTATCTTAATTAAAACTTAATTGAATCCTCGTATTTATATAAAGTAATTTTTTTTAGTAAAATTGCACAATTAAAAGGAAAAAGTTACATAACTTAACATACAAAAATATAAAAAATAAACTGATAAAATAAGAAAAAATAGGTTTAAAAAAATGGCAAAAATATTATTAATATCAGATGATGTAAAAACAATACAAGAATTAAAGAATATAACGGAAATACATTCTTTTGAGTTTATAAACGTAAAAACGTATGAAGAAGCGGAAAAGAACGTATTATCGGAGAATACGGATGTAATAATATTTGATTCCAAGTTAAAAAATATAATAGAGATAATAAGAAAAATAAAACTTTTGCTACAAACAAAAGATGTAAGATCAATAGTAATATTAGAAGCACAAAACCCGGAATATGATTTGTTAAAATATACGAATACATATATACAAATGCCGATAGATGAACATTTGTATATATCGACATTAAATTCAGCTTTACAGCTAAGAGAAACATTCAGAGTATTATCGAAAAATAATAATGATCTGGCGAAAAGTTTATATCAATTAAACGTATTATATACAACAAGTACGCAATTAGCAGGATCATTAGATAAAACAAAATTGATAGAAATAATGACAGAAGGGTTAGATCAGGGATTATCATTGTCATTGTCCTATGCATTAATACTAAATGAAGTAAATGATATCAAATTAATAATCAAGTCATTGGTGCCAATATCACTAAAGCTGGAGAATGCAATAAAATTGAGAGCATTATTGAATTATAAGAATTTATTTTCAATAAATCCGACAATAGAGGATATAAAAGTTGAGAAATATGCAAAAGACCAGTATGGAGAATACGATTTAAATATATTCGGATTTGATAATTTATTTGCTCCGATAAATATAAAAAATAAATTTTATGGAGTAATAGAGGTATTTAGAGAGAATGATTTTGCCCAAGATGATACAAAATGTTTTACGACATTGGTAAAACAAGTATCATTGCCATTAGAGAGTGCAATATTATATGAAGAAATAAAAGATACAAACTTAAAACTGGAGAGATTAGAAAGATTAAAATCCGAATTTATATCAATAGTATCACATGAATTGAGAACCCCATTAACATCAATAAATAGTGCCTTAGATATAATATTAAAAGGGACAACCGGTGAAATAAATGAAGCGATGGAGAAGTTTTTAAATTTAGCGAAGAGGAATGTAACAAGATTATCTGCAATAATATATGATTTATTGGATTTATCAAAGATAGAAGCAGGGAAAATGGAATTTAGATTTGAAAAAACAAATATAAATTTACCTGTGGAGTTAGTGAAGAATACATTGGATAACCTGGCGAAGGAACAAAATATAGTAATAAAGATGGATTTGGATAAATCATTGGATTTAGTATATATAGATACACAAAGAATGGAGCAAGTATTAACAAATTTATTATCAAATGCAATAAAATTTACTCGTGAAAACGGAACAATAGAGATAAAAAGTACAAAAATAAAAGGCGAAGAAATAAAAAATAATTCATTTTTTGAAGAGATTCCTGAAAATATGAGTAAAGAATATGTACAAATATCTGTAAAAGATAACGGTATAGGGATAGCGAAAGAGAATTGGACAAAAGTATTTGAGCAATTTAAGCAGATAGAGAACCCGTTAAGCAGGAAAGTAGGCGGTTCAGGATTAGGTTTACCGATAGCCAAAAGGCTGATAGAATCACACAAAGGATTTATCTGGTTAGATAGTGAATTAAATAAGGGGACAACATTTTATATAGCAATACCAATAATGAATGAATCAGAGATGTATATTCATTCATTGGAACAAGAGATTCAGAAAGCCAAACAGGAGAATATAAATATAGCAATATTATCAATTGAAGAAAATATTCTTGAAGAAGGATCTTTAATAGATAAAATATTATCAGAGAAAATAATGAAGAAAACAAAAGTATATAAGGAATTTGAAGAAAAAATAGGTGGAAAAAGATATTATTATTGCTATAGTGTAGATATAGAAACTTATGTTTATGATTTTGAAATAAGGAAATTAGAAACAATAATAAAAGAGAACAAGAAAGAAAGTCCCGGGGATGAAATAAAATATGAAGCAATGTTAATACCGAGAGATGGAAATTTAACAGAAGAAATCAAAAGAAGAATAAGCACAAAAGGTGAAATTGATGAAAAAAATATTAATAGTAGATGATGAAGCAGATATAATAGAAATATTACAATTTGTGTTAGAGGCAAATGGTTATGAATGTGTAACCGCAATGGACGGAGAGAGCGGATTAAATTTAGCCCGGGAAATAAATCCTGATTTAATAATATTAGATGTAATGATGCCAAAGATAAACGGATACAAGATAAGCCGATTATTAAAATATGATAATAAATATAAAAATATACCAATATTAATGGTAACAGCACGTTCACAAGAAGAAGATAAAATAATCGGAGAAGAAACCGGAGCTGATGAATATATAACAAAGCCATTTAATGTAGATTATGTAGTAGAGAAAGTAAAAAGTTATTTGGAATAAGTTATGTCATATGTAACAAATAAAACATTGGAAAAATTAAAATATGACCTTGTAAGAGATGGATTAGTAAGTTATGAAGATATAGAAAAAGCTCATGAAATAGCTGTATCACAGAATGTAAATATAGGTCAGATATTAATAAAATCGAATTTAATAACAGAAGAAATATTACTTAAATTTTTGGAAAGTAAACTTCATATACCATATGTTGATTTAAAAGATTATACATTGGATAAAAAATGTTTATCATATATAAGTTTTAATGATGCAAAAAAATATAAAATAATCCCATTATTTAAAATAGAGAATACACTGACTGTAGCAATGGCAGATCCGTTAGATTTATTTGCAATAGATAAAATAGTGGAAAAAACAGGATGTGATATAGAACCTGTAGTATCAGCGGAGAGTTTGGTAATACAGAAAATAGAAGAATATTATGAAAGCGGAAGTACAATCGGTCAAATTAATATAGAAAATGAAGCAATAGCATTTGATTGGCAGGAAGAACTAAATAACGATGTATTATCGGAAGAACATATACAGACATTAATAAGAGCAATATTAAAACAAGCGATATTGAACAATGTACATGAATTGTTTTTTGAACATGTACCGAATGGATTAAGTGTAAATTTCAGATATAATTCTGAAATAGTAAATACCGGACAAATACCGTCAGTAATAGTTGCGGCATTTATATCGAAATTAAAAACATTATCATCATTGGATGCAAATATATGTGAATTACCGCAATTAGGGAAATTGATATTTAAAGTGGATGAAATAGAATTAACAGCAAGTATATCAGCATTTCCGACAATAAATGGCGAAAGGATTTCATTAAAGATATATAAGCCTCCAAAGAGATTGAACGAGTTAAAATTAAGTGAAAATCAAATAAATACAATACGGAACCAGACAGAGATTCCCGGAATAATATTAGTATGCGGTTCATCATTATCGGGAAAGACATACATGGTATATTCAATACTTTGTGATATTCAAAATCCGAATAAAAATATAATGACAATAGAATCAATATCGAAATATAATTTAAAAAATGTGAATCAATGTGAATTAAATGAAAACATAGGATTTAACATAGATAAAGCAATGAGATTTATAGAATTTCAATCACCTGATTTGATATATATAGAAGGAATAACAAGTAAAACAGCATTAGATTATTTTAGTTCACTAGTATTTAAGAACAAAATATTAATAACGGAATTTTTGGCTGATAATATGGCAGATTTAATAAGAAAACTTTCATATAGTGATTTTGAAATGTTTAAACCGCTGATATCATGTATAATTTTTGTCCATAATCAACAGAGTATAGAAGTATTTGATAAAGCAGAATTAAAAAGATTTACGGGAATAAATTTAATATAGTGTCGCAAGTATTGGAGCAGCGGCTTTTTTAAAATTTAGGCAGTAGGGTAGACTTCAGTCTACCTTTTATAGTTTTTTATTTATTTTTTTTAGTAAATAATAAAAAAAATTGCGTTCTTTAGTTAGTAGGGTAGACTTTAGTCTACCTTTCATTATTTTTTATTTAATTATTTTTTTGTAAATAATAAAAATTACG
>CANPZN010000070.1 GCA_947588785.1 Candidatus Gastranaerophilales bacterium | reverse complement strand
GCGGCTTTTTTAAAATTTAGGCAGTAGGGTAGACTTTAGTCTACCATTCATTAGTTATTTATTTATTTTTTTTAGTAAATAATAAAAAATAATGGACGGTAGACTAAAGTCTACCCTACTGCCCTACTGATGCCCTACTGCCCTACTACTATCCTACTACTCTAAAGTCTACCCTACGGCTTTTTACTCTTTGTATTTAATCCAGTGTCGCAACAGTTGGTGCAGCGGCAACTTTAAAGGAATAATATTTTTCTTCTTTAGTAAATTTTATAAGAAAATTTACATTTCTTAATAAGAATTAATCTCCAAATACAAAAAATACAAGATCGTTATTAAGTGCATATTGTTTTATAAAATCTTCTTGTTTATTAACAAATTTAATTACATCCCCAACATTATCATTCTCGCTGTATGCATATGTAGCCATAATCTCAGGGTTAGTTATGTACATTTCGTTATATTCTCGTTTCCCTAATCGAACGTTTGAACAAATTCCGCTAAATGCTTTAATAATTTTATTTCTTACATCAATAGGATTAATTTCACTAAATGATTTATTGGCGTTTTCTTTAACAAATTGAACATATTTTATATCAGTTAAGTTTAGTGTCTTTTTAATCAAGTTTGAAATAAATTTTCTGTCACTTTCTCTAAACCCACCAAAAATATAATTATTCTTAAATTCATTAATATTTTTTTCATATCCTGAACCTGCGTCAGTTTTACCGCCGCCATGAACATATTTCGCTTCCGTATTTAAAAGAACCCCTTGAGTCCTAAACATACGATATTTACTTTCTGGCCTTTCCATATAGCTTACAGACAATAATGCTTCTGAGTCAGGCAGAGCAAATGTACTAAAGTTGTTCAGTTGATATTCGTAATTAAGTCCGTGTGCAAAAAATTTAATATTGCCTGTGTCTACACTCGTTGTTGTAATTTTGTCCTTTTGTATTGATTTCCCAACTGCACCTATCCCATGAGATATAGAACCTTTGGGAAATCCGATTTGCTCCCAGGTATTATTTCGGACTTCATTATATTTTATTATTATTAAGCCGTCTTTATTTTTATATACCCCTTTTATATTTGTAGATCCATCAGGATTAACTTTTTTTATATTCTCTTCTATTCTTGAGGCTTTAGGAATTTTTGTTATCGGTAAAAGCGGTTGAGTCTTTTTTAGCTCTTGTATTAATTTCTTTATTTTATCTGTTTTAATTTCAAAATTGGCTTTGTGTTTATTAAAAAAATCATCGTTATTTTTAACAGCTTTCATATCTGCTTCTGTAAAAATTTTTGACATTTGAAATAAATTACCGTATTGCATATCAAATGCAACTGATTTACATCTTTTTTCTGACTCATAATTCGATATATCAGGATCATTAACATATTTGAACCATTCATGATTTTTAATTAAAGAATATAATTTAATTTCTTCATCTTTTGTCAACTTTAATTTTTTTAATATATAGTAACTATCAAATGCACTTTCTTTACTGTGAGTTGTGTCTTCTTGTTTTTCGGTTTTTGTTATGTCATGAAATAATCCTGCAAGAAGTATTACTTTTTCATCTGAGTCATTTAAGTCATAAAATTTGGGATTCTGAACAATCTTTTGCACTACTTTTAAACTGTGTTTAAATAAATCATGGATTTGCGTTCCATGTTGTAATCTTTCTATTTCACTCCTTAATTCCGGAAAACTTTTAATTATTTTATTTAAACTTTCTTCCAATTCTTCATTACTGCATAAAATCTTATTATTTTCACTATATTTAATTACGTATGGTCTTAATTCTTCAATTACTGCTTTTGTTTTGGGATCTCTTATTTCTGAAAATTTTTGATCGTTGTTTAAATTAGTCGGATAACCTGAAATTGAATATCTATTTTTTATATTTCCGTCAACTTGACATCCTTTATTGTTATAATTAAGCTCAAATCCAAAATAATCGTATACTTTTTGCCTTTCTTGTTTTGATAAATCTTTGACTTTGTTAAAAGTATCTTTTATAAATTCATGATTTGAGTACTTTTGAGATATTTTTAGTTCATTAAATTCTTCATCAGATAAATATGAAAGTATATCTGATAATTCATTGATTTCATTTTCAACATTATTTATTTCTTCTTCTGAAAGTTCTTTTACTTCTATACCTATTGATTTAACTAATTGCGGTAAAATACTGCAATATTCTTTTTGATTTGTCGGAATTAGAGGAAAGTATTTTTTTATATTATCATCAAGTTCAAATAATTGATCATTTAATGCAACAAGTTTTCTTAAAAATTCTCTTTTCTTCTTTATGGGAATTTCATTTATATTTTGTTTATTTGCTAAATAACAGAATTTGCATACAAGTACTAAATCATCAGAATTTAAATTATTTACAAAATCTTTGCCCAGAGTTTTTTCAAGATACTTAATATCAAGATCAGAAATGATATTTATATTCCTCAAAAGTATTACAAGATTTCTTGAGGTTATATTGCCTTCTTTATATTTTTTAATTATTGAATTAATATATTTTTTGCAATAGTTATTTTTGGATTCACTTATCAGACTTTTAATATCAAAGCTGTTTAGTAAAAAGTTATTATCATTATCTTGTAAATCAATTAAAGTATTAATTAAATCTTTGTTATCTTTTGTAACACCTTCTGCAATTTCTAAAATGTTATATACTTCAAATCTGTAATTATCGTCTTTTTTTGAATTAAGTAATTTGATAATTACATCTTTATTAATATCATCGCTATTCATTATAAAATTCAAAATATCATAACAACTAAGCCTGTATGAGTCGTATTCATCCTTTTCATTAATTAATGTATTTATGAAATAATTTTCTTTTGAATTAATTATATTATTAAATATATCTTTATTTTTATCTGTTATAACTTTTGCAAGTTCTTTTATTTCTGAAGGATTAAATCTATAATTGTTATCATTGTCTTTTACGTTGCTCAAAGGCATAATTATATCTTTATTTGTGTCTGTCACAACTTCGGCAATGTCTTTTATTTCGCTGCTTTTAAATCTGCAATTACCGTATTTATCATTTGAATTTATCATTGCTATAATTACATTTTTGTTTAGTTCGTTTGAAATTCGTGCAAACTCCATTATGCTATAACAGCTTAATTTATAGCAATTGTTTTTATCTTTCATATTAATTAATGTATTCAAAAAATCATTTTCTTTTGAATTTATTATTGTATTATATTTATTTTTGTTTTGATCTGTTATGATTTTTGCAAATTCGGTAATTTCCTGGAGCTTAAATCTATAATTACCATCTGAATCTTTAAAATTAATCAGGGTTTTAATTATATCTTTATTCCCATTCGTCACTGTTTGAGCAAGTTCTTTTATCGCAAAAAGATTATTATCATTAATCCTTGAATCAATTAAAGTCTGAACGATATCTTTATTTATATCATTTACCGTTTCTGCTGTTTTCTTTATATCAATAGCCCTAAAATAATTGCCGTCTTTATCTTTTAAGTTAATTAAGGATGTAATTATATCTTTGTTTTGCTCTGTTAATGAGTATAGTATATATGGTAAATCTTTTCTTTCTTGTGTATGATTATTTAATTGGTAAGAAGGGGTAAAATTATCTGAATTTGTACCTCTGAAGGTGAATTTTGCTCTATTATAATTTGAAATAGTGTTTAAATAATCAGAATATATATTTTTTTGTTCCGCAACTCTTTTTTTACTCCCTAAAGAGTACTTTCTCTCTATATTATTATTAATTTTTTGTATAGTTATATTCATTTAACAGACCTTGATTTTTTTGATCTGTTAAAAACAAGTACAGAAAATTTTTACTTAAATTCTGTTAAATTAAGTTTGTTTTTTTACAAAATTTTACTTATCTGTAATCTTTTAATTTCTTAAGACCTGTTTCTATATTAGTTAAATCTTCTATTTTAAATAATTTTTTTGCTTGTTCATTTGATAAAATACTTATTTCTATATCCTCTGTTTTCTTATTCTTGTATATCGGAGATAGTTTATAATCATATATTTTACTCATTAATTTAAAAAGTTCATTAATTGTTATTCCTTTATTTGTTGAAAAATTTAAAATTTTGTTTTTTACATCACTTTCAATTGCTTTAACAAATATTTTTGCAACATCTTCAACATAAATAAAATCTCTTACTTGATCACCGTTTCCATAAATCTTTATAATTTCTCCATTCTCCATTGCTTTAGAAAAAATTGCAATTACTCCGCTTTCTCCTGAAATTTTTTGCCTCGGCCCATATACGTTTGAAAATCTGAAAATAATATAAGGAACATTTGATAACTCTATATATTTTTCCATTGTATATTTTGATAATCCATATGGAGAAAATGGTTCTTTGGGGTGTGTTTCATCTATCGGAATATATTTTGAATCCCCGTATACCGCAGCTGTTGAAGCTGTTATTATTTTTTTTATTCCATATTTTTTACATAATTCTAAAAGTTTTATAGTTGAAAGTATATTTATTTCAGCATCTAAATATGGGTTATTAACTGAATTACCAACACTAACTTGTGCCGCAAGATGAATTACAAAATCAGGTTTTTCTTCTTTGAATATTTCTTCTATTTCGTCTTTAGATATATCCTTGTTATAAAATTTTATGTTTTTGAATTTGTGTATATTTTCATAATTCCCTTGTGAAAGATTATCTGCAATAATAACCGTGTAATCTTTTTTTGATAAAATTTCACATATATGAGATCCTATGAAACCTGCCCCGCCTGTAATTAGTACTCTTTTATTCATAAATTTGTTCCGTATGTGTTTCAATATACCTCTTTAATTGATTCTTTAATAAACTTTTTTCTTCAATAAAAAATATGTAATATATTAATCTTAACCAATTAAAAGATCTGTACTTTGTTTCTTCTTCAAGTTTAAATAAGTTACTGTTTAAAAATTTATCTGTTTCAATACATTTACCATAATATTTTTGTTCTGCTTCTTTATAAACAGTTTTTTTCATATCTTTTAAATGTATCCAGAAAAAACCAAGAGAAAATACTTTTGGCTCTTTTGAATTGCTAAAGGGATTATTGAATTTTTCAATAATTCTGTTATTTTGCTTGTCTTGTAACGGAATATAATAAGTTTCTGATGATATCGGAAAACATATCGTATCAAAAGTACCATTAAATGGCGATTGTAAATAAGGTGTTTCAAAACTGCCAAGTGGTATTTTATCTTCAAATATATTTATTCCCGAAAACGAAATTATGATTTTATCATTTTGAACTTTTTTCTTTAAATATGACGTTAAATTTTTGGTAAAAAATTTTGGAACTAAAATATTACAAGTGAATGAATTTAAATATTCAGGATGTTTTTTTGTCCTTTTGTATAATTTGTTATAGTATTTAAATGCAATTTCTTCAATTAAAGAAATTTTAACCTTTTTATTTGTCCTATATAAATCAAGTATTTCTTTCAGTTTTTCACTAAAATAGATTTGATCATCGTCAATTTTTATTGCGTATTTATATTTTGCTTTTGATAGGGCAAAATTGTAATAATTACTTAAAAGATGTATTGAATCTTCTTTTAGATTTGAAGCATAGTTATATTCTTCTTCCGTTAAGTTATGAGAATATACCTTTGGTTCATAAAAATAAAACCTGATTTTATCCGGATATTGTTTTTGTTTCTCAATAATTATTTTTTCAGTATCATCTGAACTTTCTTGATAAACAATAATTAATTCATCAAGAGCATTAATACAAGAATCTATACAATCGGAAAGAAAATCTGCTCCGTTTTTTGTTCTTAATAGTCCGCTTATGCCAATGGGGCGTTCTTTTGAAAAATCAGATATATTAACAGTAAAGGTAAGGGGTTTCTCTTTTCCCCCCCCCCCTAATTTTGTATGATTCTGTAATATATTCTCGTTCTGACTTTGCATATTTTACCATTTTATTTTATTATACATGTTGATTCATTTTTGTAAAATAATTAATTAAAAATATATGAAAGTAAAAAAAAGAATAATATTTTCTATATTGCCGACTGTATTTATTTGCGGATTTTACTATAAATTTTGGTATAAAACACTTCCGTTCCCAATCGATTTTGATGTCTCGGGAAAAGGGGTATTTAAAATTGAGGCTTTATTAAATAGAAAAGATAATTCTGAATTTAAAAAAATCAGAAAAGATACGATCAATATCGATGTCGATGAAATTAATAAGGCTTCTTTTAACATACAAAGTGCTAAACGTCCCAAAAGAATAAAATTTATATTTACCCCTGAAAATTCCGATTTTAAAATCCGTATTAGTAATATAGAACTAAAAAACGGAAAGCTGAAACTTGATAATCTAAAGCATTTTACCGTAAAAAATGCATTGATGAATGTCGAAAGTAATTATATTGTACTTACCCCCCCCATAAGCAATTTCATAAAAATAACTCCTTTGAACTTATTTATAATGATACTTTAAGTATTGATTCTTCAAAAAATATTGATTTTCTTTTACTTATAATTATATTTATCATTGTATATCTTTTAGTCTATAAATTATTTGATTATGTTTCCGATTTATATAAATTAAAAAATGAATCAAAATCAGATATATTTTTTTTACTGGTATTCTTTATTTTATTGTTTATTCCGATGATTCATTTGAATAAACAAAATTATTCAAATAAAGAACAAAGACCATTGGCAAATTTTGGACATATTCTGTTAACAAAATGTAATATAAATTTTGATTTCGGTAAACAGTTTATTCAGGCTTTTAATGACAGATTCTTTACAAGAGAAGCTCTTATAGTATTCTTCTCTAATCTGAGATATTATCTGCATACAAAATATAGCGAAGTTCTGCTTGGGTACGTTTATAAAAACTCCGGTTGGATGTTCCTTAATCAGAAAAAAGATATCTATAATGATGGGTTGACTCCGTTTAGCAATGCTGAATTAAATAAAATTACTCTCAATATAAAAAAACTTTTACAATACGGAGAAAAAAATAATTTCAAAGTATATATAGTTGTTCTCCCGTCTAAAGAATATGTTTATCAGGAAGAAGATATCTATCATGCTTCTTTTGAACATGAAAATACTTTTAAACTCTTACAAAAAGTAAAAAAAGAATTGAATTACGATTTGATCTACCCAGCTCAAGAATTTAGAAAATTAAAAAAAGAAAACTTCTTATTCTATAAAACCGACCACCATTTAACAGATTCGGGTTGTTATGAGTTATATAAAATAATATTGAACAGAATAAAAAAAGATTTCCCCGATATTAATATTACGCCTGTTGATAAGTTTAAAATTTCATACAACAATAGAACCAGACATTCTTCTTCAAGAAATTTTGACAGGGGAGGAAACATTACAAGGGCATTAATTGAGGATAATAAAACTTTACTTAAAACAAACTATAAATTCTATGAGTATAAAGACTCTAATAATATAACTGTTACTGAAAATTGGCCGATGGGAGAACATGTTAACCCGAACGGAAAACATAAAATGTTTGTAATCGCTAATTCTATGATTGAAAGCCTTATTTATATTATGGATACAAGTTTTTATTCCATAATAAAATACAGATTTAATTCGAGTCTTGAAACTCCGAAAAGAAAATCGAGAATTGATATAAACGGCTATGACCCTTATATAAAAAAAGCTAAACCGGAAATATTATTAATTATTTTATCCTCCGGTTATGTCTTTGAAATGGAAGATATGTATCATTAAAATCTGAAATATATAAAAGGATTATATGTTGAAACTGCAATTGAAGCAGTCGAAAGAATAAATAACACTAATAAATATATGTTTATAAATAGTTTTCCTGCTTTATTCTCAATCTGAAGCATTCTATTAAATATAGGAATTGCACAAATTATTGCTGTGCTTAAAATCAAAAATTCATAAATGCTTATATAATAAGGAAGTACATCTATTGTTGCTTTTAAATTAATTTTCAGCGGGTTTAACATTGTTTTTATATAATTGAATGCATAAATTAAATTATCAGCCCTAAAAATTACCCAGCCTATAGCAATAACAAATAGTACATATATATGTTTTATAAATGGTTTTTCATTAGGATCTTTATGAATACCTGTAATCTTTTCAATAATAAGAAACAGAGCATACCATAAACCCCAGAAAATAAAATTCCAACTGGCTCCATGCCAGATACCTGTTATTAAAAATACCAAAAACAAGTTAAAACAAGTCCTTTTTATTCCGCACTTATTTCCGCCCAAAGGAATATAAACATAATCTTTAAACCATGTGGAAAGCGATATATGCCATCTTCTCCAAAATTCGGTTATTGATTTGGATATATAAGGATAATTAAAATTCTCCATAAAATTAAAACCGAATATTAAACCCAATCCTATTGCCATATCACTATAACCCGAAAAATCAAAGAAAATTTGAAAACTATAGCATATAGCACCAAGCCAGCTTATAGGAAGTGTGAGATTATCAGGATTTTGAGAAAATATTTTTTCAACTATTTCTCCCATAACATTAGCTATTAACACTTTCTTGGAAAGTCCTATAATAAATCGCTTTGCACCAAAACATACTTTACTAAATGTTTCTTCTCTGTTATCAATTTGATTTTTTATATCATGATATTTTATTATCGGCCCTGCTATTAATTGAGGAAATAAACATATATATAAAGATAATTTATATATATCTTTTTGCGGCTTTTCTTCTTTTCTGTATACGTCAATAATATATGACATTGCCTGGAATGTATAGAAAGAAATACCTATTGGCATTATTGCTTTTATAAAGTCTATGTTTGAATGAAAAAGAAGGTTTATATTTTCTATTAAAAAATTAAAATATTTAAAATAAATTAAAAATGAAAGATTTAATAATATTATGAATATTAAAACTGTTTTATTACGCTTCTTATCTATCAATAATGCTCCAAAATAGTTAATAAATATGGTTAAAAGCATTATCGCAAAATATCTTGGTTCTCCCCACATATAAAATATCATGCTCGCTATAAGCAATATAAAATTATGCAGTTCTTTTTTTATAAAAAAATAAACAGTGCAAACTATAGGTAAAAATACATATATGAATGTCATTGAGCTAAAAAGCATATTCTGTTCTTTCTTTATTATGTGATTTAATTATACATAAAAAATATTTACTTAATTCGGTCTATCCATATCTCCATCTCCTTTAAAAAGTATTATTCCTTTCCTTGAGCTTGAGTAACATATATCTATATTCCTTTGTTCAAAAGGAGAAAAATATTCCGGTATTATATTTCCGCTGTTTTGAATCTCAATAAAACCGGCATCTTCAAACAGTTTATTTGAAATGCCTGAATTATAGCAATCAATATATTCAATATTATTTTTTTTCATATATTCATCATAATATGCTGTTATAACGGGAATTTTGTTATAATCCCCTAAAATATCAACTATTCTTAAACATTTATTGGAATTATATTCTTGAAGCCTTGTTATAACAATTAAATCATCATCAAATAAATTAACGTTATATTTAAAAACAGGGTGGTTAAAATATCTTCTTTCTATATAATCAATACTTTTGGGTATTGCGTTTGTGTCATATTTAAAACCATAGGGTATTTCATCAAACGATTTTAATTCTTTAACAGTTACAGAGTTTCTTTTAATTTCAGGAATTAATTTATCAATAACTTTTGCAATTTTATACTCTGCAAGTTCGTTTAATCTGAAATAATGGTTCATTTTCCCTAATTCATAATCAAAGAAAAGATAAATTTCTCCGGAGGTTTCAATATTAACTCCGACTGTTGCAATAAGCTGTGTTTTTAATTCATTCATTAAAAATTCAAATAATTCCAT
>CANPZN010000069.1 GCA_947588785.1 Candidatus Gastranaerophilales bacterium | reverse complement strand
GAAAGGAAAATTTTCAAGACAGCAAGCACAAAGTTGCGACACTAGGTTAAATAATCGATAGTAATAAATCATTATTTTAATTCTACTAATTCGACTATCATCATATTTCTAAATATTAAATAGCACCATTTCTTTATTGTTGAATCGGGGTTTGAATCTTCAGATAAGGGAACAAGAATTACCCCCCCCCCATTGTTTATTAAGTTTTGCATATCATTGTTTATATTGTCAGTAATATATGCATAATGAAAGATTTTTCTTCTGGATTGCAAATGCTCTGTCATTGGGCCATTTTTTTCAATATTTTGTACAAGTTCAATATCAGGTTGATTTTCAGCTTCCATAAATTGAACAAATATTCCTGTCTTGTTATCTTCAATTTTCATATTTTTAGGTTTATATCCAAATAAATTGAAAAAATTAATATCTTTATCAATATTCTTTGATGCAATTCCAATATGATGTAATCCTTTTATCATGAAATCCCCTTTTATTTAAACATATGCTTTTATGTTATCATGTATTGTTTTATATATCAATAAACTTGAATGATTTTGCTTTGTATTAAAATGTATTCGGCAAATTTATAAAAAATTAAATAAATATAAGACTACAAACAGCGAAAAGCATAATAATTGATAGCTTTAGCCTGTAATTTACTTTTTAAATGTATATTGATAAAATTTTATAAATTTCTGTTCCGGTGCAAAAACACCTTCTCCTGTTAGTTGATAATTATTATTTAATTGTGAGATTCCGTTTTCTTCAATAAGTACTATCCCTGATAAGGCATAATGAATTAACAATAAACTTATTATTATTGCAGGAATTATAACTAATTGAGAGTTTTTAATCGGCTCTGATACTTCTTCAAAATAATAATCTTTTATTTCTTGAATTTCTTTTATTTTTTCTCTTTTTTGTTTTCCCGAATAAAAAAGAAAAACAAATATTGCACTTATTATAATTAATAATGATAAAGTATTTAGTATTAAATAGTTAGATATAAATAATGGCACTATTAATTTAATAAATATAAGAAGTATGTTAAAAATAAAAAATAAACTAAAAGAAAAAATATTAGTGACTAAATTTTCTTTTTGAATATCTAAATATATTTTCCCTCTTAAAAATAATTCACATCCAATCATAATACAAGTTAAGAATGGGATAATTAATAATAATATCATTCCAATTATAATTATAAATGTAAAAATAGTGTTACAAAGAATTTTCATATCTTCGGAAAAATTTTTATATCCGAAAGAGCAACAAGCTAAGAAAATTAATGCACAAAAAATAAAAAAACCAATAAAACAAGAATATTTATAATATAGTCCTTTACCCAGGTTATAAAAATTAAGTTTTTTCATTGTATTTTATCCTTATTAATTAAATTTATGTAGAAGCTTTATAATATTCTATTAAGAATTTTTTATAAATTTTATTATTATTCTAACCTATTTTTATAATTTAATAAATACAGAAAATAATTATCCGAAAAAATTTTGCTGATTAGAAACGTGCATAAAAATTTGAAACGATAAATTTTAAATTTGCTTTTTGATAGATATATATTTATAGTAGTATTATATGATAATAATAATTTAATAAAAGTGAAGTATATGTGTTTAAAGTTTATTGATTTTTGTTCGGGAATTGGTGCCGGTAGGTTGGGATTAGAAATTTTAGGTTTAGAATGTGTAGCACATAGTGAAATAAATAAAGATACGGAATATACATATAGGACTTTTTTTAATGATGAATATAATTTAGGAGATTTGACGAAATTAGATTATAATTTAATTCCTGATAGTGATATTTTAATAGCAGGTTTTCCATGCCAGACTTTTTCTATAATAGGGAAAAGTACAGATTTTCAGGATGAAAGAGGTAAAATTATTTATTATTTAAGTAAAATTCTTAAAAATAAGAATATACCGTATTTTATTTTTGAAAATGTAAAAGGATTAGTGAATCATGATAATGGCAGAACATTGAAATCAATTATCGAACTTTTAAATAATACGGGATATGAAGTTTCATATAAAATTTTAAATAGTATTGATTATGAAGTTCCTCAATTGAGGGAGCGTATTTATTTTGTTGGTATTAGAAAAGATTTATATAATAAGCCTTTTAAATTTCCTTATCCTAAAAAGAATGTTGAAATTAAAAATTTTTTATTGGAATCTAATAATGATTTTTTGGAAATTAATCATCCGACATTTCAAAAATATATAACAAATAAGTATAATAAAAACAGAGTTAATATAGATGAAATATTAAAACAAGACTATGTAATTATAGATACGAGGCAATCAGATATAAGAATATATGTAGATAAGTGTCCTACGTTAAGAACAGGTAGACATGGAATTTTATATGTAAAAAATAACAGATTACATAAATTATCAGGGCTTGAAGCATTGTTATTGCAAGGATTTCCTATAGAATATGTCATTAAAGCAAAAAAATTGACTAATAGTAAATTGTTAGCTCAAGCCGGTAATGCCATGACTGTTAGTGTAATAACTGCTATTGGTAATTGTTTGATAAATTATATTGAGGATAAATCTATAAATGAATTTAGTTCAAAAAGGTTCGCAAACTGCTAGAAACGGTTTTAAAAATGAACAAGAAATATGTGATAAATTTAATAACTGGGATACAGATAATGAAGTAAAACAATGGCTTGTCATAATGAATTATGATTTAACTCAAATTGAATATGTTAAGGCTTTTGTATTACATGGATATAAGACGGATGTTAATGTTCAAATTCAAATAAAATATAAAAATTCAATTGATACAGAAAATATTCAAGTTAAACTGGTTTCTAATAAAAAAGGATATAATCAAGTCGATAAAAGATGGTTATCACATTATAAAGAATTGTGGAATATACCTGAAGATATTTATTATTTATTGCAGCTATATACCGGTGAAATTCAACCTTATAAGGATGATGTAAGAGATTCCAGAAGAATGTTTATTGATGAATTTACCTTACAAGAGCAAAATAAATTATTAAATTGGTTTGAATGTAATAAAACATTAATATTATCAGATATCATTAGAGGACGTGGAATATATAGTGTTGAATGGGTATTGGTTGCACAAAAAATAAGTAATAACGCCAGATGGGTGTTGGTAAATATTAACATGGTTTTACAACATTATTCGGGTATAGTGAGGATGAGTCCAAAAGGTTCTATCTATATAGGGAATGTAACAATGCAAAGAAAAGGCGGAGATAATGGACGAAAAACTGCAAATATGCTGCAATTTAAATTAGATCCTTCAGAATTATTTGATTTAAAATATTGATTATTTGTTTGAGAAAATTTCACTGGTTTTGACAGTGATTGAAATTCCGTACGGAGTGGGTACAGTTTAAAAAATGATGGTCAAAGATGAATGAATTAAAGACTCAAACAAAAGGAATGCCAAACCATCGGCGGAAAATGCTATACTTGATTAAAGTTACGAACAAATTTGCACTTTAAATCTATTCTGAATATAATAAAAAAGGAAAAAATGGAAAAAAAAATAAAAAATCAATTACTAATAATTGTAAATATATTTATTTTTTTAATGGGGTTTGTATTCATATATGCATACTTACATAACGATGTATGCACAGATCATGATCACTGGTACGTATTTCAATATGTTAAAGACAATTACTTTTTTGACTCGGCCAGATACATATCAAGAATTTTGTGTGCTTTATTTTTTGTTTATATTCCTGAAATTTTTAATACTCACATTAATGATGTTTCCTGCACTGTGGTTCCGTTTTTCAATGCCTCCTTTATAAGTTTAACTGCTTTATTTTTTATGAAAACTATACTTCTATTTCCGAATTTTAAAAATAATAAGGAGTGTTCATTTAAGTATATATTTTGCAGTAAATATTTTACGTTTTATTATCCTGCTATATTTATCATTTGTGCTATTCTTCCTTTGTTATCTAAAGATGATGTATATTTATTTAATTCTTTAGCGTCTACTGTTCGTTACTATGACTGCTTTGTCATTTATTTATTTTTTGCAATATTCTTGTACGGAATGATTAAAAATTTTTGTTTCGGATTAAACAAATTCACCTTTATCTTATATATAATTAATACTTTTCTGGTTGGTATATGTAATGAAATATTAGGAATAACTGCAACAATAATATGCTTCTTGTTCTTAATAAATACTGTGTATTCATACATAAAAAATAAAACTGAAATTAAAAAATTATGTTTAATTTTCAATATTACGTCTTTTATAATTTTAATTATTTCAAATTTATTACAATTTGGTAGCAGTTTTATATTTAAAAATCATTTACCTGCATATTCCCCCAATATGTATATACCCATAAATGAATTAAGCAATAACATAAAACCATTTTTTTTCGACTTTATCAAATTAGTATTTATAAATAACGGATTATACTTATTTATAATATCTATATTACTTGTATCATTATTTATAAAAAGAAAAAAGAATAATGAAAACAAAAAGATTATTATTTGTGGATTAAGTATATTATGCGGTTTTCTTACATTTTTATTTATGATATGTTTTATTGACGGTTCTAAAGAACTATATCAATTGAATTCATGGCTTTTTTATGTTCCGTTAAGAACATTATATGCTAAAACTTTAATTTATCTCATTTTGTTTTTATTCGGTTGTTCAATCTGTTTAACGAATTCAACTAAAAAATTGAAAATAACTTTATTTATATTTTTATATGGAATTGTTTTTTCGTATTTCCCTGAAATGCAAAGAGAATGGGAATTACAATCAGAAATCACTCAAGATTTGCGTACAATTTTATACAAAGCAGATAAAATGTCGCTGTTATACAGTCAGCTTGACGGTATCACAATTTTACCCATTTCATATTTTGAAAAATATTCACAATATAAATCTATTTTTAGACCTGTATGTCAAGATTCAGATAAAGATATAAGAAATAAAATGATAGAAATTAGTAAAAAATTAGTAAAAAATAAATCTACTTATCTGTTTACAGTTAATAATAACATTACAAAAAACAGTAATGAGTACTTAAATTATTTTTTAAATTCTTATGATGTAAAACTTAATGGTGTGATTTTTGTAAATGACGATATTGCTTTTAGAGAATATTATAAAAGATTAGGAAATTTTAACGAAAAAGAACTACAAAAATTATCTTTTACTTATTTAAAAAAAAATTTTGCAAATAAAAAATATCAATATGAATTAAATCCGGATTTATCATATACCTGGGCTGCAAAATGTAAGTATAATTATGATAATGGTGATTTTAAGCAGGCAGTTAATAATTGCCAAAAAGCAATTGAAATAAATAAAAAAGAGGATTATAAACTAAATCACTATTATTATCTTTTAGGAAAATCATATGAGGCAATAAAGGAATTTAATAGTGCAGAGCTTTCATACAACGAGTCAATTAAAGATATTCCATATTCTATTGATGTAAGAAGAGAAATTGCAAATCTTTATGTTAGAGAAAATAAAATAGAAAATGCAATTGAAGAATATAACAAATTATTAAATATATATCCTTATTATATAGGCAGAGTATCAGGAACATACTGTTTAAATATTGCATATTTATATTTAAAACAAAAAAACTATAAAAAATCTTTAGAATATATAAAAAAAGGTAAACAATATTCTAAAGATAAAAATAAATATGATAAAACAATTGAGTTATTGGAAAGAAAAATAAATAAACAAACTGGAAAAATAAAGACGGTAAACTTGTAAATTGGAAACTTTGTGTTATTACGTGGGAAAGGAAAGATAAAAAGTATAATCAAAATAAAGGGGGGAGGGAAAAAAATGATATTGACAGTTACACCCCCTATTTATAAAAGTTTTAATGATTTATGCCAGTATGAGGAGAGTAATGTTTATTCTTTACCGTTTGATTTGAATATTGAAATTGAGGTTATATGTCGTTTAGTAGGAGGATTAACCGAGAATATAAACAATTAATTTTAGATCATACAAATGAAAATATGTTTTTTGATA
The DNA here is from genome assembly GCA_947588785.1 of Candidatus Gastranaerophilales bacterium. Classification (GTDB taxonomy): domain Bacteria; phylum Cyanobacteriota; class Vampirovibrionia; order Gastranaerophilales; family Gastranaerophilaceae; genus Avigastranaerophilus. The sequence continues at coordinate 3,941 of CANPZN010000069.1, read as the reverse complement.
AATCCCCTATAGAATATACTAAATTATTCGAGATTATGTTAGCATATACTAAATAAAAAGAACTTGATTATAATAAGCTAAATTCGATTGAATGATGAATATACCTGTAGTGCTAATGCCAAATATTGGATTGAAAATTTACATATATCGTATTTTAATAAAATAAAAAATTATTCAAGTTATGAAGCAATAAAAAAGACTAAAAAAGAACATAAAGAACTGAAATTTACAAATACAGAAATTGATTTATTAAAATATTTAAACCTATGAGGATAAACACTTTCACAAATTAAAAATAAAGAAAAAATCATTTTTAAAATTCATCTTTTTATAAAAATAGAAATTTTTCTTATTGCAACTTTTACAAAAAAATTTTTTGGAAAGATTGCTGTAAACACAAAAAGAAGAAAAATTTTTATCAATTTTCTATTTTTTTAATGCTTATGTTTCTTTTGTTTTAACAAATACAAAAAATATTTACTTTTTGGTAAAATTTGAAAAACCTCAAAAGTCTTATTATTATTGAGCAATAAAAAATGGGCCCGGTAGGATTCGAACCTACGACCAAGGGATTATGAGTCCCCTGCGCTACCGCTGCGCCACAAGCCCTTTTACATTACAATTTTAGAATATCATTAACATTTAACTACGTCAAGTATAATTTTTGACCATTTCTATAAATTTGTTTGAGAAAATTTCCCTCTATATTCAGCTAATAATGCAGCTCCTATAACACCTGAAAAATCACCTAATATTGCTTTTTTAAATTCTGTAATTTTGGAAGGTGTTGGAAGTGCTTTTATTTTCGCTATTTCTACTGAATGTTCATAAAAGAAATCTATTGCATTCATCAATCCGCCCCCAAGTATTATTAGTTTGGGATTGTAAAAATTTATTATACTTGCAAGTCCTGAAGCCAGATATTCGGATGCTTCCGTTAAAATCTGTGTAACCAATTCATCTTTAGTTTCTAATGATTTCCTTATCATACTCGTTTTTATTGGCTTATCTTCTACTAAATAGTTAACTATATCAGATTTTCTTCCTTTTTTTAAAGCACCTATAATCCTTTTTTCAATAGCTAACCTGGAAGCGTAAGCTTCTAAACATCCACAACCTCCGCACCCGCAAGAACGTCCGCCTGAATCTACTATTATATGTCCTATTTCACCGGCAGTTCCGGAAGCTCCATATCTTAAATTCCCTTCTTCGACAATACCTGAGCCTATCCCTGTTCCGACAAATATACATATAAAATCTTTTTCGTTTTTCCCGGCTCCAAAATACATTTCTCCAATTGTTGCAATTTCAACATCATTACCTAAATATATTTTTTTGTTAAATTCTTTTTCTAATATTTCTTTTATATTTATATTGGCACAATCTAAATTTGGAGCATTTATTATAATTCCGTTTTCTCTATTTATTTGTCCTGCAGCTCCGAGTCCTATTTCTTCGATTTTATCATAATCAATACCTGATTCATTTATAACTTCCTTTATTGAATTAATTATTTTATGTATTATTTTTTCACTACCCTTATCTTTTTTTGTTTTTTTCTTTATGTATGTTAAAACTTCTCCTGTAGTTTTATTTACAATTCCTGTTAGTATTTTTGTTCCGCCCAAATCTATTCCAATTGCATAATTACTCATAAAAATTTTCCTTCCATAGTTAATTATATCATTTTTTTATTCTTATTAAAATAAAATCAATTAAAAAGGTTTAAAAGTTGCCATGAATAGGGTATAATATTAAAGTACATATTTTATGGAGGCAGAATATAATGCGCATAACAGTTAAAGGGCGTAACATTGAAATTACTGATGCAATTAAGGCTTATGCTGAAGAAAAAATCGGTAAAGTGATGAATCACTATGATCAAATCCAATCAATTGACGTAGTTTTGAATGTTATTAAGAATCCTTCGGTTTCTCAAAGTCACACGGCAGAAGTTATTTGTAAATTTGTATCGGGTTCTGTTCAAGCAGAAGAAAGTGCAGAGTCTATGTATGCAAGTATTGATCTTGTGGCTGATAAAATTTCAAGACAAGTAAAAAAGTTTAAAGAAAAACAAATATCTTCTTCAAAAACAGCTTCAATAAGAACAGATGTAAAAAATGATGAAGAAGAAAGTACTGTTTCTCAATAATAAAAAATAAAGTTGAATAAAAAGCCCCTTTTTGGGGCTTTTTTTATTTCGATAATTTCGTTTTAGTGTACTGTATTAATCCTCCTGCGTTGATTAAATTTTGAATTTCGGTAGGAAATTTTGCACATTCATATATTTTTCCGGTATTTATATTTTTAACTATTCCGGTTGATAAATCAAATTCAAGTTCATCATTTTTGTTGCATTCATCAGGTAATTGTTTATTTTCAAGTATAGCAAGACCAATATTTATTGCATTTCGGTAAAAGATTCTGGCAAAACTTTTTGCAATAATAAGGCTTATCCCTGATGCCTTTATTGCAATGGGAGCATGTTCTCTTGATGAGCCGCAACCAAAATTTTCTCCCGCAACAATTATATCTGTTTCTTTGACGTTTTTAGCAAAAGTAGGATCAATATCTTCCATACAATGTTTTGCAAGTTCTTCATGTGAAGCTGTATTTAAATATCTGGCAGGTATTATTACGTCTGTATCAATATTGTCAGAGTATTTCCAAACTTTCCCTTTTTTCATTTTTTTCTTTACTTCCTTTTAAATATGTACTATACTAATTATACAATATACATGTTTTAAATGTAATAGCCGTACAAATAAAGGAGATGTAAATGATGGAAATGATTGGTGAAACAGCAGGTCAAATATGGAATTATTTAAATGAAAATGGGGAAACAACTATTGCTAAAATGAAAAAAGATTTAGATCTTAAAGCAAACTTTGCTGAGCTTGGTTTAGGTTGGCTTGCAAGAGAAGGTAAAGTTGAAATGACAAAAAAAGGTGCTTCTACAAACGTTAAATTAGTTTAAATTTTTTTAAAAAGTTTTTATTAAAAGTCCGATCTATGTCGGACTTTTATTTTTATGAAATTTTTTTTTGTTTCTGTAATAATAAATTTATCTGTTTGAAATTTATAGTAGTTATACATTGTTACAAAAAATATATAAAAGATAATAATTGTAACCTAGTAAAAACAATTTACGCTTATTATAAATTACTGTAATAAAAATCAAAATATAGGTGAATGATATGGATAAAATAGTAATAAAAGAAGAATTTTTAAATCAAGCTGCTTTATTGGCAAGAGGGGCAGAAGTCTTACCGGGAGGTATAGAAGAATTAGCATTAAAATTACAGACATCAAAAGAAAATAATAAGCCTCTGCGAATAAAATTAGGAATGGATCCTTCCCGCCCTGATTTACATTTGGGACATACTGTTGTTTTAAGAAAAATAAAACAATTTCAGGATCTCGGTCATAAAATAATTCTGATCGTAGGTGGGGGTACTGCTATGATCGGTGACCCTTCAGGGAAATCTGATACTCGCCCCAGTCTTACAAAAGAACAAGTTGAAGAAAATGCGAAAACTTATTTTGAACAAATTTCAAAAGTTGTAGATGTTAATAAAGCAGAAATAAGAAATAATTCTGATTGGCTTTTTGATCTGAATTTTGTAGATATGTTAAAGCTCGCTTCTAAAGTTACTGTTGCTCAAATAATGACAAGAGATGATTTTGCTAAAAGATTTTCAGAAAACAGACCTATTTCTGTTCATGAATTCTTTTACCCTTTAATGCAAGCTTATGATTCTGTTGTTGTTGATGCAGACATTGAGTTAGGCGGTACTGATCAAAGATTTAATAATCTCTTGGGCAGAGAAATTCAAAGTGCATACGGAAAAGAAAATCCGCAAATGGTTATGCTTCTTCCTCTGCTTGAAGGTACTGATGGTATTGTTAAAATGTCTAAATCATATCCTGAACATTGTATT
>CANPZN010000068.1 GCA_947588785.1 Candidatus Gastranaerophilales bacterium | reverse complement strand
TTCGCTAAGAAGTTTTACTATACTCCGCTATGAACTTTAATTTTTTTTATTTACTTTTTATATTTAATTTAGTATTGCAAACTTCCGCTTGCTTTCTTGAAATTGGAGCAGCGACTTTTTTAAAATTTAGGTAGTAGGGTAGACTTTAGTCTACCTGGCTGATTGAGAAGTATCTTTAATATCAGTACCTACACCATACATTACACCTTGAGTAGCAGCACCAAATGGTACTATTTTTTGTGAATATATTTGTGCCTGATATTGGTCACGAGGTCTTTTTGCAGATGTAGTCATTTTATTTGGTTTCTTAACACCATTAACATCTATATACATTTGAGGTGAGTCAGTATCCCCGCAAGGGGCTGTTTGATAAGAGTTACATTCTCCATCAATATTTTCAGATTCTTCACCACCACCTGATGTAAAACCATCAATTGTATAAATTATACCATCATTAGTGATAAAGGTATTAGATGATGATGGAGATATGCCGCCATTTTTGTATTCACCTTCAAATTTCATATTATCAGGATCTATGGTTGCCATTCTGGGTCTAAATATTTCATTAATTAAATCTTCTTCGGAATCTACATCAGCTGCGACACTAGATTAGATACTCAAATTCAAGATGACCAATTTTTACACTGTCACCTTCTTGTATACCCGCTGCTTTAAGTGCTTCAAAAACTCCCATCGACTTTAATATATTTTGAAATCTGTACAATTGTTCTGTATTACGCCCATCCGTAACATTGGCAAGCCTAAATATTTTACCGCCTTCAACTACAAATAAATGTTTATCAACCTTATAAATATTGTATGAACTATCATCGTTATCTATAGCACCATCATCTTCTTCAACTTCTATTTCAATAATGGGTTTAGGAATTTCTTCCGTTTTCGCCGATATAAAATGTACAAATTCTTTTAAATTTTCATGTGTAACTGCTGATATTAAAAATACATCATTAGAAATTTCTTTAAATTCTTTAAAATATTTGTCTTTTATTTCCTCTGAAACTGAATCAATTTTATTTAAAGCAATAACTTGATATGTGTTTGCAAGCTCTTTAGAATATTTTTTTAATTCTTCGTTGATAAGATTATAGTTTTTTAATGGTTCTTCTTGAGAAATATCAACAAGATGAATTAAAAATCTACACCTTTCAACATGCCGTAAAAATTCATGCCCTAAACCTATGCCTTCAGAAGCACCTTCTATAAGCCCAGGTATATCAGCTACAACAAACCCGTCACCATTTTCTTTTTTGACAACTCCTAAATGAGGAGTCAGTGTAGTAAAAGGATAGTCAGCTATTTTGGGTTTCGCACTGCTTATTGCACTTATAAGTGTTGATTTACCTGCATTAGGCATTCCTAAAAGTCCGACATCTGCAATTAATTTAAGCTCAAGCTCAAGAGTCCGTTCTATCCCTGATTCTCCGGGTTCACAATATTGAGGAGCTCTTTTTTGTGCTGTGGCAAAACAAGCATTACCTCTGCCCCCTCTTCCTCCTTTTGCTGCAAGTATTGTTTTACCATTCTCATTTAAATCCGCAATAATTTTTCCGCTTTCACAGTCTTTAATAATCGTTCCAACAGGTACTTTAATAGTAAAATCTTTTCCGCATCTTCCATGTTGGGTTTTTATATAACCATTTTCTCCGTTTTCTGCTTTAAAAACAGATTGAAAACGAAAATCCAAAAGCGTAGTCATATCTTCTGTTGCCGTGATATATATATCTCCGCCTTTTCCTCCGTTCCCGCCGGCAGGCCCGCCTTTATCTACATATTTTTCTCTTCTCCAAGCAACAACTCCATTACCGCCTTTGCCTGATAGAATTTTGATTTTTGCTTTGTCTAAAAACATTCCTTACCTCTTAAACTTATTATAATATAAAAATAAATTCTCCAAAAAATTCTCCGAGGAAAAATTTATCAATTAATTTCCGAGAAAATTGTGCCGATTAAAATTAAAGGTTGTGACATCGGATTAAATACAAAAAGTAGTATGGTAGTTAGTAGGGTAGACTTTAGTCTACCTTTCATTAATTTTTATTATTTACAAAAAATAAATTATAAATTAAATAAATAAATTAAAGTTTTCAAAGCGATACTTCGTTTCTAATTTGAATAGAAACCAAAGAAAGGTAGACTGAAGTCTACCCTACTGTCTAAATTTTAAAAAAGCCGCTGCACCGAACCTAAAAATATGAGGGTGAACTGAATGACAAATTAAGTACAGTGAAGCACTCATCCGAAGAAAAGAAAATTCAAAACAGCAAATTCTAAAAAATGTCGGCGATAAAGTGCGGCACTATATTAAATTTCTATACTATATTTGATTCTGATCTTTTATCTGATTTTATTATGTGCAAATTTCTTGTTTCTGAAAGCATTTGACGAGCTGCAGCAAGTTTTTCTTTATTCTCTTTACTGACATTTCCCGAAGCAATTAATCTATCAATAAAATTATTATTGAGTTTAACAGCTTTAGGCAATGCTCCTATTTCATCTAAAACATCTTTTATTTCAACAAAATCATAAGCATAACTTTGTTTCGATTGATATATAAGAGTTTCACCATTAGGAGAATGAATACTATTGCCTCCCTTCTCAAAGTGAAGCCTGAAAATTGATTTTAAATCCTGCATTTCAGATTGCATAATTTGGACTGCTTGTTGAATTCTCAAATATCTTTCAAATAGGTAATCTATATTATCAAGTTGTTGAATTTGCCAGGCATATTTTTTTTCGTAAAGTTTTTTTAATTCGGGATATGCTTTTGCAAGCCCTTCAGTATCAGCCATTGCCCGATGTCTTGTAGAAAATTCAATATTAAATTTATTCATAAGACTTTCAAGTCCGCAAGATTCAGAGTCAGGATATACTTCTTTGAACATCATTTGCGAATCAATTCTTGGATTTGAAATGGCTTTCCCTGTCTGCCTGATACTAGCTTCATTTATGAATGAATAGTCAAAAATGGCATTGTGAGCAACAATCGGATATTCTCCTATAAAATCTAAAATCATAGGTAAAACTTCTGATTCTGTAGGTGCATCTTTTACATCATCTTCCGTAATACCGTGAATTGCAATACTTGATTTTCTTATATGCTGTTCCGGATTAATCAATGTCTCAAAACGATCTTTCATTTTTCCATTTTCAAGCCGAATTGCTGCAAATTCAACCATTTTTTCTTTCGTATAATCCAGACCTGTTGTTTCAACATCTAAAACAATTTCAATACACTTTTTTTTTGGCACTGCCTAACAATCTCCCACACCCTTTTATTATAACACAAACATTTCTGCCGGGCAAAATTGAAATTATAAGAGATTATGTTCTTTTCTTATTTCTTTTATCCTTTGAATTGAAATTTGGTCGGAGTTATAGTTAATAATGTTAGAAAATTCTTCACTATCATCTATATCAGTTATTTGAAATTTTTCTTTATTTTTTGCAATTTGTGAATTTTTTAAAAGTGTAAATTGATTGAAAGCATATCTACTAATATATTCTTTATTATGTTCAATAAAATTAATGGTTTTCAGAAAATCTTCTTCTGTTTCTCCTGGAAAATTCACTATAAATCCTACATTGGATGATATCCCGGCATTGTATGTATCTTTCAAAATTCTTTCTGCAATTTTTAAATCAATACCTTTGTTCATAAGTTTTAGTATTCTTTCAGATGCACTTTCAAGTCCAAAAAATATTCCGGTTAATCCTGATTGTTTTAGTTTTTTTAGTTTTTTCATGGTAAGAATATTTTCAAATCTAAATAAACATTGATAATTTATATTAAGATTCCTTTTTATAATTTCTTGTGCAAATTCTTCTGCAAAATTAATATTTAATGCATCATCAACGATAGAAAAATTATTTATATTATATTCATTAATAAGTGATTCTATGATATCTACAGCTTTACTTGGATTTTTTAAATAATATTTTTTATAACTGTTGTTATAACAAAAACTGCACTTAGACCAATAACATCCTTTTTGAAATTCAAGATATATTATTTCTTCCTTATGTTTTGATAATATTCCATCCAAACTTGGTGGTTCTATTAAATTAATGTCGGATATTTTTTCTATTGTATTTTGTTTAATTTTACCTTGCTCGTTATATATAAGACCACTTATATTTTTAATGGGTAATTTACCTTCAACATAGTGAGTATAATCGATTATAGCCTTTTCTCCATCTCCCGTCATTAAAACATCAAAATATTGACCAAACATTTCCGGATGTTTTATAAAACTTTCTTTTATAGTATTAATTGTAATTCCACCTAATATTATTTTGGCATTAGTTTTTTCTTTTAATATTTTACTTAATGTAAGAGCAGGATATAAACATTCTAAAAATGGTACTGTTATTCCAATTATGTCATAATTTTCAACATTATATTCTTTGATTTTATTTTTAAAATATTTTATATATATGTTGCTTTTTGAATTAGAACATCTATCTACTAGATCCTTGTATGTAAATTTATATAATGGATTTGTTTCTTTAAAAAAAATTTCTTTTTCTTTTATTAATGTATTGGGGTAATATGGTATAAAAGCAATTGTTAATGCAATAAATATTATTGTGATTTCTGTATTATTTAAAGAATTGTAAGATTGAAAAAATTTATATGCTTTGTCTATTATTTCTTCGGTTAGCTTTTTATGTTTAAATATAAATTTTTCAATTAAGGTTAATTGTTTGTTTAATTGTTCTTCTGATAAACAATAATTACCTTCTTCTTTGGAATTGTATAGAATTTTGGATTTGTTTAAATAAAAATTTTTTAACTCATTGATAGTCTTTTTTAAATAGTCAGGTTTTAGTATATCGCTAATAAATTCAAAATTTAAATCAATGGCATTTGCTTTAATATCATTACCTTTTAATTGTCCCAGTAATATCGGAATAGAGCCATATATAGATTTAGGTTCATGAAATGGCGGATCTATTAATAGTACCTTCATATAAATTTACTTTCTTTGTTATATAATAACATAAAATAGTTAACATTAACTAGTTAATAATAATACTTGTTTTATTAATATATCAGTAGTAACATAATACAAGAATATAAAAATAGGTTTATTCTATGGGAAGAATAGTTTTAAATAGAGATAAATGTAAAGCGTGTTACTTGTGTATTGATGCTTGCCCTAATAAAGTACTAGAACCTGATGAAAATGTTAATAAGTTAGGGTATTATCCTACAAGAGTTTCTTTAAATAAAGAAGATAAATGTGTAGGATGTGCAATATGTGCAAGGGTATGCCCTGATATGGCAATTGAAAAGGTGTACAGATGAAAAAAGAAAAAGAACTTTTAAAAGGTAATTATGCTATAGCTCAGGCAGCTGTTGAAGCCGGATGTCAGAGCTATTTTGGTTATCCTATTACACCACAAAGTGAAATAGGTGAATATTTAAGTACAAAAATGCCTGAACTCGGAAGAGCATTTGTTGCTGCAGAAAGTGAAGTTGCTGCAATAAATATGCTTCTCGGAGCAGGTTCTACTGGTGTTAAAGCAATGACCAGTTCATCTTCATGTGCTGTTGCACTTATGCAAGAAGGGCTATCATTTATAGCCGGTGATGAAATCCCTTGTGTACTTGTTAGTGTTATGAGAGCAGGCCCGGGCTTGGGCTATATTTATGCTTCTCAAGGTGATTATTTCCAGGCAACAAAAGGTGGAGGTAACGGCGATTATAAAATCGTGACTTTTGCACCTGCAAGTGTTCAGGAATGCATTGATTTGACATATAAATGCTTTTACGTTTCTCAAAAATATAGAACACCTGTTTGTCTTTTAGCCGACGGCATGCTTGGACAAATGATGGAACCGGCTGTTGTAGGTAAATATCCTTATGAAGAAATTGATCAATCTTCTTGGGCTTTAACGGGTGCTGATAATAGAGAACCACGGCATATTGCTTCCATTGAACGTGAAGAAGAAACTTTACGAAAAAGAGTTGTTAAAATTTTTGAAAAATACAATCAAATATTAAAAAATGAAAATTTGTTTGAAAAATATGAAACAGAAGGGGCTAAAATAGTTATAACAGCTTTTGGCAGTATTGCCCGAATCGCAAAGGCAGCTGTAAAAATGGCACGTAAAAATGGTTTAAAAGTCGGTTTGTTCAGACCTATTCTTTTAAATCCTTTTCCGGAAAAAATAGTTCAAGAAATAGCTCAAAAAGTAGATGGTATTCTTGATATAGAATTAAATTGCGGTCAAATGTTACAAGATATTAAAGCGAGTATTGCCGGTGTAGTTGCTATACCGATTAAATTCTATGGAAGACCTGCGGGAGTTATGATGACCGTTGAAGAAATATACGAACAAATTGAAAATGTTTATAAAGAAATTATAGAGAAGAAATATGGAACAGCTTGTATATAAAAAACCTGATTCGATTAGAGATGATTTTAAGATAACATTTTGTCCCGGCTGTGATCACGGTATTGCAGTCAGGCTGGTTGCAGAAGTTCTGGATGAACTTTCAGTTAGGGAAAAAACCATTGGTATAGCTTCAGTGGGATGTAGTGTTTTTTCATATGACTTTTTTAATGTTGATATTGTAGAAGCTGCTCACGGTCGTTCTTTAGCAGTTGCAACAGGAGTAAAACGTTCTAAACCGGATAAAGTAGTATTTACATATCAAGGTGATGGCGATTTGGCTTCTATAGGACTCGGCGAAACTATTCATGCTATGACAAGGGGTGAAAAAGTTACTACAATTTGTATAAATAATACAACTTACGGTATGACAGGCGGACAAGCCGGGCCTACTACATTAATCGGTCAAGTGACTACAACTACTACCAAAGGACGTGATCCTCAATTGTCAGGATATCCTTTAAAAGTTTGCGAAATTTTAAAAGAAGTTGATGGTACTGCTTTTGTTGCGAGGGTTACTCTTGACAGTCCTGCGGCTATTTTAAATGCAAAAAAGTGTATTAAAAAAGCATTCGAGGCTCAAATAAAAGGTTTAGGTACGGGATTTATTGAAATTTTAGCAACTTGTCCTACTAATTGGAAAATGACCCCACAACAAGCTCATGAAAGAGTAAGAGGTGAAATGTCAGAGGTATTTAAACCCGGAATTTATAAAGATAGAGTAAGTGAGGCAATTTAATGGATTCAAATGTTTTAATAGCCGGTTTTGGCGGTCAAGGTGTTCTATTTATAGGTCAATTACTGGCGAGAGCTTGCATGAATGAAGGTTTAAGTGTTACCTGGACTCCTTCATACGGAGCAGAAATGCGTGGCGGAACCGTTAATTGTACTGTATGTATTTCTGATGATGAAGTAGCTTGTGCATATGTTGCTGAACCTAAAAATGTAATTGCACTCAATGCTCCCTCTTTTGCTAAATTTGAAAGCAAAATTAAACCGGGTGGAACTATGGTTGTAAATTCATCATTGGTTAAGTCAGCACCTTCAAGAACTGATATAAATTATAAATTTGTTCCTATGACTGAAATTGCTCATAATGCCGGGCATGAGAAAATGGCGAATATAGTTTCTTTAGGGGCGTTTATAAAAACATTACCCGTTATTTCAAAAGATAGTATTGTTAATGTAATGAGAACCATGCTTACAGGGAAAAAGGCAATAATGTTGGAAGGCAATATTCAAGCTCTTGATGAAGGTTTTGAAGCTGTAAAATAGTATTATTAAAGAATGAGCAACTTTACGGTTGCAATATTAAATTAAATATAAAAAGTAAATAAAAAAAATTAAAGTTCATAGCGGAGTATAATAACACTTCTTAATGAAGGAATGGAAAAAGCCTCGTTTGTTTGAAGGCCTGAGTTACAGGGCTTAAGCTGAGCTTAGAAGTATTCTATACAGAGCTAAAGAACGCAATTTTTTATTATTTACAAAAAAATATAATGAGAGGTAGACTAAAGTCTACCCTACTGCCTAAATTTAAAAGGTGCCGCTGTACCAATTTTAAAACAGCAAGCACAAAGCTGCGACATTAAATTAAATAAATTTTTCATCAAAAAAATTTTTTACGTGTTTTATTATAAATGTTTATATTAAAATATTTATATACACGATTTTAGGGAACATTAATAATGGATAATACGAAAATAAGAAACGTGGCAATTATTGCACACGTAGATCACGGTAAAACAACTCTGGTTGATAGCATTTTAAAACAAACAGGGGTATTTAGAGAAAATCAACAAGTACAAGAACGTGTACTTGATTCAAATGATTTGGAACGAGAAAGAGGAATTACAATACTTTCTAAAAATGTTTCAGTCAATTATAAAGGATATAAAATAAATATAGTTGACACTCCCGGACACGCAGATTTTGGTGGTGAAGTAGAGCGTGTTTTGGGTATGGTTGATGGTGCTCTTTTAATTGTTGATGCAGCTGAAGGGCCTATGCCTCAAACAAGATTTGTTCTGTCAAAGGCACTTGAACTTGGTATAAAAATTATTGTTGTTATCAATAAAATTGATAAAACGGGTGCTGATCCTGATGGTGCTGTTGATAAAGTATTTGATTTGTTTACCGAATTAACGGATAATGAAGAATTAATAGATTTCCCTTATGTATATGCGAACGGTTTGGCAGGTTTTGCGAAAAAGAATTTGGAAGATGATTCTAAAACTCTTGAACCATTATTAGATTGTATATTGGAAAATATTAAATGTCCTACAGGAGATAAAAATAAAACATTGCAATTCCAAGCTACAACTCTTGATTATAATGATTATGTTGGGAGAATTGCAATCGGCAGAATTCTTAACGGTACTATGAAATCTCAAGCACAAGTTAACCTAATTAAAGCAGATGGTACTATAAAACGTGGTAAAATAGTAAAATTATACGTTCATGAGGATTTGGGAAGAGTTGAAACAGACGTGGCAGTTGCAGGTGATATAGTTGCAATTACGGGGTTTGATGATATACATATAGGTGAAACTATTACTGATGTTGATTCAACAGAAGCACTTCCTCTAATAAAAGTTGATGAACCAACATTACAAATGATTTTTTCTGTAAATGACAGTCCTTTTGCAGGTCAAGAAGGTAAATTTGTTACTTCAAGACAAGTAAGAAAAAGGTTGTATGATGAACTTGAAAAGAATGTAAGCCTTAGAGTTGAAGATACAGATACTACTGATAGTTTTAAAGTTTCAGGAAGAGGTGAACTTCATTTAAGTATATTAATTGAAACAATGCGAAGAGAAGGTTATGAATTTCAAGTTTCAAAACCTGAAGTAATTTTAAAGAAAATAGATAACGTATTAATGGAACCTTATGAAAATTTATTGGTTGATGTACCTGAAAGTTGTGCTGGCGGATGTATTGAAAAACTTTCAAACAGAAAAGGTGAAATGACTCACATGCAAAATGCAAAAGGTCGTACAATGTTATATTTTTCAATTCCGGCAAGAGGTTTAATAGGGTTTAGAGGGGAATTTATACGTATGACACGTGGTGAAGGTATAATGAATCATACTTTTGACAGTTATAAACCTTATGCAGGTGATATATCAAAACAAAGAAACGGATCACTTGTTTCACATGAAGAGGGTGAAGCTATACCTTATGCTTTAGCACAGTTTGAAGATAGAGGTGTTTTCTTTGTTACTCCCAAAACAAAAGTTTATAGAGGAATGGTTGTTGGTGAACACAATCGTCCGCAAGATATTGAAATAAATGTATGTAAGACAAAAAAATTAACAAATATGAGAAGTGCAACCGCTGATGTTATGGTTACACTTCAAGCACATAAAAAGATGTCTTTAGAAGATTGTATGGAATATATTTCTGACGATGAACTTTTGGAAATTACACCAAAAAATATTCGTATACGTAAGGCAGATTTAACACGAGTAAGATTTAATTAAAAGTAAATTAAGTTGTCCGAAAAAATTTCACAATAAGCAATGGGAGCGAAATTTGCGAAAGGGTGAAACGAAGTGAACCCGAGAAAAAATGGGACTGAAATGAGCTACAGCGGTAGCGAGCGAATGACAAGCTCAAAGAGAGCAAATTTCAAGACAACGAGTTTTCCGTAGGGTGCCAATAGATCCGGTTTAAAGTTGGATTAACGGAATTTTGTACAGCAAAAGGCAGACGAACAATAGACTTACACGAAAGGGATTTCGAGACAAATATAAATAAGTTAAACCAAACACCAAACTTTTAACGGTGCTGCTGTACCAATTTTAAGACGGCAAGTACAAGATTGCGACAGCGGATTAAATAAAAAGAGTAAAAAACCGTAGGGTAGACTTTAGTCTACCTTTTATTAGTTAATAATAAAAAATTACGTTCTTTAGCTTCGTATAGAAAGAATATTTCTAAGCTCAGCTTAAGCCCTGTAACTCAGGG
>CANPZN010000067.1 GCA_947588785.1 Candidatus Gastranaerophilales bacterium | reverse complement strand
ATGTGTTTTGCTGAATCTATAAACATAGCTTCAAACCCTAAATTCATCAGCTTTACACTCTCTTGAATGTACATCTCAACGTGTTCTGAGTTTTGCCAGCTGAAGATTTCATCTTCTTTGTCAGGATATGCCACTTTTATTTGGTCGGCTGAAATTACAGTCCTAAAACCTGTCTTTATCCCCCTAAAATGTGCTAAATCGTTAAATGCTTTAAGCTGTTCTTCAGCTGAAACTTTATCAAGAATATTTGTTGAAATTATATTGTCGCTGTACCCCGCATTCAGCTTTATTCCGTAAATGGAATTTTCTTCAAACGGCCCTTTATTATAGCTGTCGCCGAAAATATTGGGGAAAATCTGTGAAATAATTATGCAATTAGCCCAGCTTTTTGCAGATGGCGGTATTGCAGGCAAAAGCTTTATACAGCTGAGATTACCGCAGCAGGTTCTGTCAAAATTCATATGAGCAATTGCTCGGTTATTTAACTCAATATAATTAGCGAGTCTGCCCCAATTGTCGCCATAATCGGGTGTTGATATGTTGTCAGGAAATTTTTCAAAGAAATAATCATTTTCACTTAATGTAACTATTGATTCAATAGATTCTTTAATGCTTCTTCGCAGTAATTCTGACGGCACAATATTTCCGACCCATTTTTTGTTCGGATAACAACCTATTGAATAATAAGTTCTGTCTTGAGTCCATTTGTCAGGGTGTAATTTTAAATTTTCACCCAGTGCATTTAATAATTTATTTGTACAATTCATTTTCATAATGCTTAATTATTAAATCTAAAAAATATAAAAAACATTGTACTTGTGGCAGGCTTTATAGAGAATTTTATTTTTTATAAAAAATGATTTATATAACTCTTGAAGATTATATTGACCGAGAAAAAATTGAAACTTCAAAAAAAGTGTTGTAATTTTTTTTTCAGCATAGGATAATAAACTTAGCTTTTTGGCTGGGTAGCTCAGTTGGCGAGAGCGCGCGGCTCATACCCGCGAGGTCGAGAGTTCGAATCTCTCCCCAGCTATTTTTATGTTTTTTTTAAGTTATAAGAATCAACTACGATTTAAGTATCCTCAGCTATTTATTTTTTCACTTTTTTTATTGATTTTTATATAATTTTTTCAATTTTTTTCTTTTCATAATATTAGAAAATTTTAATTTTGAAATTTCTTCTCTCGTGAACGTTCCGCCATTTTTATAATATAATTTTATTGCATCATCATTGTCCAAAAAAGTTATTCCGGGAGAAACATCAATTCCATAATTTTTTTCCAGGTAAACAAGATATAAAACTTTATCTTTATGAAATATTTTATTATTATATTCTTTCATTTTACAAAGTCGTTCCGGATAAATATAATCAAATATGTATATCATTTGTTGTCTGGGGATAATTGCAGGTTTGCCCTGCTGAAGATAAAATACAGATAATTTATCTGTTATATATAAAGATTTGCGTGCTAATTTGTAACTGTGTATAATGTTAAAATTATAATAATTATAATAAATATAAATAAAACAGCAAATTAAAAATAATGTCAGATATTTTTTTATATCCAATGTACCTAAGAGAAACAATGCAGCACTGTAGAGAAATACTGTATAATCAGTCAATAATCCTCTATGCATAAACCAGTATTTGATGTCATCAGAATAAGGACAATTTGCGGGAAATACTATAGTACCAACCAAAACCAATAGAAATCCGGCATATGAAATTAAAATATATTTTATAATTCTGATATTTTTATCAAATTGTTTACGATTTACGAATAATACTGTTAAAAAAGTAATTATAGGCACATATAAAGCCCAATTTTTAATAAAGAGTACTTTCCCTAAAGATAAAAAGAAATCTTTAAAATGACTTGATGCTGTTGCAAAACTTATTGTTAAATCATAGGCATGATACATATCCGCAAAGCCTCGGAAAGTATAGAATAGTGCAATACAAACTAAAAATACGATTAAAGGTATTTTAATATAGTTATTATCTTTTTTGGATATTAAGTTTTCAGCAAAAATAAACAATAATAACCAGGCAGTTACAAGATTATAATATTCATTTCCGCATGAACTTAATATAACCAAAAAGACCAAATAAATAATGTCTTTCTTATCCGGAGTTTTTTGTAAAATATAAAACTCGGCTAGTTTATACCAAATAAGGACAAAATATAATATTGGTATTATGTAGTTAAAAGCTGGATAATTGTCAAAACTAAATTTAAAGTCATATTTTAATATAATCGAGAAAAACATAAAAAATGAAATTATATAAAAAATACCATAAAAAATACGACTGTGTTCTTTTAATTTAAAAAAAGCTTTTGATATACAATGTATAAGTAAAACGAAAAAAGTTGACCTTACTATACCTTGCGAAATAAACGCAAAATCCTGATAATTTAAATTTAACATTTCAGGAATCTGTTTTTCTATTAGAGTTACAACCACTTCCGAAATAAATCTGGAATGGAAAAAAGCATAAGTTCTTGCAATTATTTGCATCATATCATCATCACAAACAATAGCATACCTGTGTTTATAAACCATAAAAAGAAAAATACACATTAATATAAATATATTAAAAATGCTTATTGCAATGTTTTTCTTCATTTAAAAAACCTAATCTTACATACAATTTATATTATTATATTATTTTATATAATAAAAAACAATAAATAAAAAATGTCATATAAAAATGTGTCCGAAAAATTTTGCAATAAGGAACGTGAGCGAATTTTCCCTAGAGTACCGTCAAAGCCGGTTCAAAGTTGGATTAAATATAAATAAGTTAAACCAAACTTTTCAGAAGAGCGGTAGATTAAAGTCTACCCTACTACTACTGTCTACCTACTGCCTACTCATTAATTTTAAAAAGTGCCGCTGCAACAATTTCAAGGCAGTAAGCGATAAAGTGCGACACTAGATTAAATTTTTATCCGAATACACAAATGAAACTTATGAAAATCTTTTAAAATACATAATAAACTCATTACTACATTAAAAAAATGAAAATGTAATAAATAAATATTGGATATAATAATTAACAATTCTGAAGAAATAGCATAATCAATGAACTTAAAATATTTATTTCAATTATGTAATTTGATATATGAAAAATTCGCTGATAAAATAAATTAGTATGGATATTTTAGATAACTTAGCGAAATCAAAATTCAGAGCAAAATTTAAACTCAGGGCTAAAGAACTTGAATATATAAAAGAAAAAGGTATAGATAAGATATATTCTCATGCCTGTGATTTTATAAGGGATAGAGTAGCCCCAAAAGAACCCACAAATGACGGAAAACAAACGCCAATGCGAGGACATCCTGTTTTTATTGCTCAGCACGCAACTGCAACTTGCTGCAGGGGCTGTATTGAAAAATGGCATAAAATCCCAAAAGGCAGAGAATTAACTCAACAAGAGCAAGAATATTTGGTCAGCGTAATTATGGAGTGGATTAAAAGGCAAATGAATTAAACCTGCAAGATAACTTAATTAATTATCTAATTTTGTAAAGATTAAATATTTATGCGTTTTTAAAATGTTATCCGATGAATCAATCAAAGGCAAATCTATATCTCAATCTTTATTTTTTATTTTCGATACCATTACATCCATTTTGATTATGTTCTCCGTAAATTTTTAAAATGAATGTTTTGTTATCTGTTTTTGTAATGTTAGTTTTTCCATTTTTTTATACCTTTTTATTCTTAAATTAAACAGTATTTACGACAGAAACGGTCATAGGGATTATTTGTTGTATTATTCTTTGTTATCTGCTATATTTTACCTAAGGAATTAAGAATTTTGAGGTAAATAAATGGGTGTAATTGAGGAAATTATTGATAATTGTGAATTTTACAAAAACAAAAGCGGATTTAGAAAACTCGACAACCCTAAAAAAACAGCAAAAGAATTATTTAAACAAATTACAAAATCAATCAATATTGAAAAAGCAAGTGGTTACCATAATGCAAATGAGTATCCTCAAAGTAAAGAAGTAAAATTTAAACACCCCGGTAAATGCAAAGAAGATTTTGAAAAAAATAATTTTTCAGCAACAAAAATTGATGAAAAAAAATATAAAACAAAACCCGAAGATAACATGGAAAGAATGATTAAAATTGCATATAAAAATAAATGCAATGTACAAAATCAAATTCCTATACCCGATATAAATCAGGCTTCACACATAGATTTAATGATAAGAAAACCCGATACAATTGAATTAATAGAACTAAAACAATGGGATAATGACAAAAATCCGCCAACTTTTGCGGTAGCTGAAAGTGCTAAAAACTTATATATGTTTTTGCATTTTCATAAAAATATGGTTGATAATTCAAATAAATATTTATCAAATATAGATAAAGATTATCAGGAGATGTTTAGTATAAAAGGAATAAATACGTTTTTTTTAACCGTATTAGCCCCTGTTGAATATTATACAGGACATTTTAACAACGATTCATTAAAAAAAATTTTTAAAGAATTCTGTGATGAACTGCAAGTATGTATTCAGGAAGATTTAAAGAAAAAGATAAATAATAAAAATTTAAAAATTAAAATCAACATAAAGTCGTTTAGTTTTCCCCGCAAGGACTATGATGAAATTATTAACAACATAATTGAAAAACATTTGAAAGTGAACGACCGCCATTGTGAAGCAGGCGAAAATACCGGAGATATTGATTTATCTCAATATAGTGAATATTTCAAAGGTGTTTTTAATCAATTAATTGATTGGAAAAATGAATTTTAAGAAAATCAGTAATTTAAAAGAACATCTTCAAGGTATTTTTTATACTCGTCTTTTAAACTTTTTGGCGAAATAATTTTACATCCTTTTCCCCATTTAAAAATATGCCACATTATTTCTTTATCTCCCGAGGCTTTAAATGTAACTGTCAAGGTGTCGTCTTTTTCTTTTATTATTTTTTGTGTCGGATGAAAATTATATTGTGACGCTTCTTCAGATAATTCTTTTGAAAAAGATAATTTAACATTAAGTATTTTACCGTGATACACACCAAAAGATTGGTTTAAATATTCTTGAAGATTAAACTTTCCTTTATTAAAAGTTTCATCAGTCAAATTTAAATCTTGAAATTTATGCAGAAGATAGTTATAAATTCCGTCACCCTTTGCTTTTTCTTTTGCGATTAAATAAATTTTTGCCCCGTAAATCAAGCCTAATGGTTCAATAGTTCTTTTTTTATTATGATAAATTCCCGTAACTATTTTAGAATTATGTAGTGCATCTCTTATAACTTCCAATGTTTGAATGTTTATTTTATATTGAGGCATTTGCCTAATTGCATAGCCTTCCGTTTGCATAATCATTTCTATATTATTTTCAGTGCTGACTATATTTTTACGGTTTAAAGATTTTATTTTTTCTATTGTTTTAGAGAGTTCTTCTTTCATTTCTTTATTAGTTGTTCTTCTTTGACATTGTTCAATATTCGCTATTTCTTTAGGTGTAAAAGAAACTAATTGACTTATAGAATAATTAATAAATCCCCAATGTTTTTGACTGTCTTGTGTTTCAATCTCATCCACTTGTGAAAAAATACAGGTAAGACTATCACGCATGCGTTCAGCCGTGCGGCGAGATACATTATATCTTTGAGAAATTTCATTAATTGTTATTCCTAAAGGTTTTGATGACATATAAATTGCTAAATCTAAAATATCAGATACTCTTGAATATCTTGGTTTTTCTTCCATAAAAGCTCCTTTTAAGATTATTTTATCATAACGACCATTTTTGTCATATAGGTATTTTATATTTAAAATAAGGAGATGATAATATGACCAAAAAGCAAAATATATATTCAATACATTATTCTTGCAGCGGATTTTATAATGGAGGAGCACTTGCACCAAGTATTTGCTGTATTGCTGTTTATAATATAAAAACTGAAGAAATGCACTCTTTTTGCTTGGATAATTATATTAAAAAAGGTTACTCTTTAATGGAGTCTGAAAGATTGTTATTAAAGGATTTTGTTGAATTTTTTAATAAAATAGGCAATTCATTTTTTATTCATTGGTTAATGGATGGTGAAACATACGGATTTAAAGCAATATTTGCAAGATGTCTAAATTTTGGTATTGATAATCTTGAATTAAATAATTTTATAGATTTTAATCTTGCTTCTTGCAGTAATTTTAGTTTAATTGATACTCTTGAAGAAAATAATTGTAAAAAAGTCACGGTTTTGAATGGAAAAAATGAAGCTATAGGGTTTAATAATCAAAATTTTAAAATAGTAGCCCTTTCAACAAAGGCGAAAGCAATAGGACTGGCTGAGTTATTTAAGAAATATACAAAAGGTACTTGGTGTTGTGATATTGAAACGGCTGAACAAACAGAAAAACTTATTAATACTCCAATGGGAATAAAATTATACAAAATGCTTTGTGATATAACTAATTGTCAAGAAAAAATCCATACAATTATGCAAGTTCTTAAAACGGATGAGGACAGAGAATTTATCATTAATGCAATAGATGATGGCAAAACTAATATCAATTTATTGGAATTTTTGACACTGGAGTATGTCGGCAGTAAAAAATCATCATAAGATATATTAATTTATCCGAGAAAATTTTAATAATGGGCAGTATAAAGCTATGAGCGAAAATTTGCAAGTGGTGTATTGAAAAGATGACCAAACGAGCAAACAAAAAATGAGCTATTGTATTTCTTAATGTATCATTTAAGTTTATTGCTAAAGTATCTAGTCTGGTGTTGCACTTTGTTTTCGTTCAAGTGCTTAATTTCAAATTATTCAAAAATAAAGAATTTATATTCAGGAACATCGAGGGCAGAAGAAATATTGAATAATAAATTCATACTCAAATTTCTTCTTGCAGTTTCAACTTTAGCAATATGTTCTCTTGAAACGTCAACCAATTCTGCAAGCTGATTTTGAGAAATCATTTTTTGCTTTCTGAATTTTGCAATATTAATGCCTATTAATTTTCTTTTTTCAACTATATTAAACATAAATATATTGTGAACTAAAAAGCTATATTTATATGTAGCCTATTTGATAACAAAATCGTTAAATCTAAAATTTGCCCTGGGGGGGGTAAAAGTGGTATAATGATTTCGGTTACGAATATTGGTGTTTTTATGAGTGATTATAAAGAGGACTGGAATCAAGAAAAATAAAAACAAGGATATATTATTATGATAAATTTAAAAAGAAAAATATTTATTACGATTATAATAATATTTATAATTATCGGAATCTCTTTTATAACATTTTTTAATATATATAAAGATGTTTCAAATTCTTTGAAAAAAGATTCTAACAAAAGAGAGTTAATAAAAGAAAAAATAAATAATTTTCAAATTAAATGGAATCAGGATATTGAAGATATAAAAAAACAAAAAATATTATATGGCAAATGGTCTATAGTTAAAGATGAAATGAGTATTCCAAGAGGATATGTTACAGCAAATTTAATGCCTGATGGAAATGTATTAATAATGGGCAGTCAAAACAAAGAGGTTAATACTGTTGATATATATGACACAAAAAAACAAAAAATTATAAAAACAATTGCTATCAATGATAATAGAGTTTATAGCTTTTCTGCTACTACACTTAAAAATGGGAATATATTAGTTGCTGGTGGAAGAGTGTGTCCTTTTGATTCTATGGCAGGTAAATTAACAAATACATCTAAAATATTTGACCATAATAAATATGAATTTTATGATGTTGGAAATTTAAATTATTTTACAGGTAGTCATAAAGCTATTCCATTGAAAAATGGAAAAGTTTTGATTTTACATGGGTATGAAATTAATACAAATGAAAATTGTTGTACTATTGGTGCAACATATAGGTTTGACATTTTTAACCCGAAAACTAACAGATATGAATTAACAGAAAATACAATCAAAATTGGGGGAGATGTTGATTATTTTGAATTCGTAAATGGAGATTTATTAATTTTTGCTAGTGATAATGAAAGATATATTTATAATATTAAAGAAAATAAATTTGAATCAACAAATAATATCTATCCAAAAACAGGTTTATATACGCAATTAGATGATTATAATTATTTAATTCTTGAATCAGGTGAAAATCAAAATAAAGGATATGTATATAATATTGAAACTAAACAAAAAACACCTATTTCAAATGATATTAATAAATCTTGGAAATTTAATTTGTTTTCAAAAACTTTATTATTAAATTCAGGTGATGTTTTTATTTATGGAATATATGAATCTCAAAATAAAGAGGATTATTGGCATTCTGCATATATTTATTCAAAACAAGATAATAATCTTTATAAAATACCGTTACCAAAAACTCCGGTATCAAATGCATCTATTTTGGAACTTGATAATGGAAATATTATGCTTGCTGGAGGGTTCCATAACGACAAAAAACAATCAATAATACAAATTTATAAATATTAAACATAAGTATATATAGTTTTCCGTAACATACAACAATAATGAAAATTAATGGGTTCATTTTGTTCACTCATTATAAAAACTATAAATTTGCCTTGGGGGGGGGGTAAAAGTGGTATAATGACTTTGTTTACAAGTTTAGGTGTTTAGTGATGAGTGATGATAAAGAGAATATAAAGCAGGAAAAGAAAAATAAAAAATTGTTGAACATAAAAAAAACATATAAATTTATAGGATTTATTTTAATATCTTTTTTCTTGATTTTATTTGTTTTATATTCTCCAAAAAATTTGGCGAAATTTGAAAAAAACAAACCAAATAAAGAAATAACTAAAACAGAAATATCTGATTGTCACAATTGTTTTATTTTGGGACCAAATATGAATTTCTTTCATAACGGCCCTGCTATATTGCTTGATAATGGTAATATTCTTGTAACAGGTGGATATACAAAACAAGCCGAAATATATGATTACAAAAAGAATGAATTTGTTTTAACAAAAGGAAAGATGAATTATATCCGTTCTGTTGGGGCAACTGCCACAAAACTAAACAATGGGAATGTATTAATTACCGGTGGTGCCACAAATGAACAATCTTTTGAATCTATACCAAATGAAGAAATATATAACTCCAATACCGGTATATTTTCAAAAATACCCAATATGTGTATTCCAAGAGCAGATCATACAGCAATATTAATGGATAATGGTAATGTTTTAATATTTGGGGGAAATAATAGCAAAACCCTTCATATACAAGAGATAGAAGAATTTAATTATTTAAATAATTCTTTTAGAATTATAAATAAAATTAATAATATTCCTAATGTTTATTGGCAAAATTATATTCACATAGGACAAGATAAAATTTTATTAATTGGATATACTAAGGGACAACATAAAACTCCAATTTTTTATATTTATGAATATTATAAAAATAGAATTTATAAATTCAATCCAAAACCTATAAACATTAATGATGATATAAAAGAAGAGATTTATATTTCAAATATTTCATTGCATTCTCGAGTTAGAGATTTTACAAATAAGAATGGTGTAGTAACTGTTTTAAAAAGTAAAGATATTATTAAAAATATTATCTTTACTTCATGTGAAGCTGATATTGGTTATACTGCTACATTTCTTGATAAAAATAAAATTATTTTTATTGGTGGATATGATGATACATGGGGTTGGGGCTTACGACTTTTAAAGCATATTTCAATATATACAAAAAATAGTTTAATAACTAAAAATATAGGGTTAAATATACCAAGATATAACCATCAAGCAATACAAATAAATAATGGAAATATAATTATTATTGGAGGATATAAACAAAATAATGGTATAAGAATCCCATTAAAAACAATAGAAATTTATTATAAATAACAAGTAGGTTGTATTTTTTAAAACAAGAATATAATAATGGCGATTTCTTCTTTTAAAAAATCTTATATTTTAGATAAAAATAATCTAATTTTTAATTATTATTGGGGAAAAATAAATCTTATATTACGAAACTATAACAAAACAATATATACAAAAATTTGCGAAGGAAAAAAGTCCCGTTTTTTGAATGTGAAAGCCTGAATTACGGGGCTTAAGCTGGGCTTAGAAGTATGCTGTACGGAGCTGAAGAACGTTTTTTATTATTTACAAAATAAATAAATAAAAATAATAAAAGGTAGACTAAAGTCTACCCTACTGCCTAAAGAAAGTAATTTTTTATTATTTATCAAAAATAAATTAAATAAAAAATAATAAAAGGCAGACTAAAGTCTACCCTACTGCCTAAATTTTAAAGGTGTAGCGGCACCAAATCCGAAAGAAAGGAAAATTCAAGACAGCAAGCACAAGGTTGCGACACTAAATTAAATATAAAAAATCAAACAATTGTTCGTAATTTTTTATTTTAAAAAATATA
>CANPZN010000066.1 GCA_947588785.1 Candidatus Gastranaerophilales bacterium | reverse complement strand
GTTCAAGAGAATACGGAAAATGAAGAAGCTGTTAAAGTAGAAGAAATAGCAGAAAATACAGAGTCTGTTCAAGAAAAACCTTTAAATGAAGAAGTTAAACCAAATAAATATAAACAATTAAGAGAAAAAATTAAAAAAAATAGAAAAAGTATAGATACTTAAATTCCGATATGTTTGTTATCAATCTTTAGATCTAGATAAAAAATAGATCTGTTAAATATAAACATTCACCCTCTTATTGATGAAGAACGCATGATAAAACATGTATTATAAATAGTACAAACAAGGTATTTACAGGGAGCGTGAGTGTGTATATGAGAAGAAATATGGATTATAACAAAAAAACAAAAATAATATTAGTGGATGATAACTTTGACCATTTGTTGGGAATAAGGGAACTTTTAAATTTGGAAACAAATTTTGAAGTTATAGCAACAGCAACAAATGCAAATATTGCAATTAATTTGGTAAAAAAATATCAACCGGATATAGTATTAATGGATATAAATATGCCTGAGAAAGATGGATTAAGTGCAATAACAGAAATAGAACATTTGAATTTGGGCGTAAAAATTATATCACTTACTGGCTATGATGATCCTGATTTGATTTTTAGAGCTATGAAAATAGGAGCAAAAGGCTATATATTAAAAACGATGGCTTCAGCACAGTTGATATATGCTATAGAAGAAGTAATGCAAGGAAAAATATATTTACCTGCAGGTTTGTCATCAAGATTCTTTGAATATTTCCAAAAATCATTTAAGGACGAATCAGTATCAAATCAAAATCAAGAAAATCTGCTTCAGTATTTAACCCAAAGAGAAGATGAAGTATTGGAGCTTTTAACGCAAGGAGTAACATATAAAGGTGTAGCTCGTCAATTATTTATTAGTGAAACAACAGTAAAAACGCATGTTAATAATATCTTTCAAAAACTTCAGGTTAATGATAGAACCCAAGCTGTATTGTATGCTCTTAATAATGGGTTTAAAAATAGAAAAAAATTAAAAATGGCAATATAATTGATTATGAGAACAAATTATAATACACTTACACCTTATATACTAAATTATTCAGACAAAGAATATCATAAAGAGACTCTTGAGAGTCTCTTTCGTGCTATTTTAGAACCTATTATAAATAATCAAAATATCGATGCAAATATTTTAATAAGAATTATTAATTCTGATAATATTTTGTCATTAATACAAAGATTAAAATTTACGAAATCAAAAATATACTCATTTTCAAATTCATTTGAAAAATTGGGTTATAATAATTTAGAAGATAAATTACTGTGGAAAAATCTGGAATTTATAATTATAAATACAGAAAGATATTCCACTGCTATGTTATGGGATTATTCGCTGGCAGATAAGCCTTCATATGCAAATGCTTGTATTTTGTATAATTCAAAAATAGTAAATGAAATTTTTGATTGTATAATTGAAAATTCAAAAGATAAAGATATAAAAAAATATACTTCCGATAGGCGTGAAAATGCATTATTGAATAATTCTATTAACATAATTATTAATAAACTAAATGAAAAAAATGAAGAAGTTATTTTTTCGGAAATAGAAAAAAATCAAATAATAAATTCTGATGAAACGGTAAAGATTGCCGGAATAGTTGCAGATAAAGCTAAATTTATTGCTCATGAAATAAAAAATAATCTTTCTATAGTAAATTTATATTCTGCTATTTTAAAAAAACGATTGGAATCTGTTAAAGGAGAAATGGAAGTAATAAATTCAGCAAATAATGCTATATCGAATATAATAAATGCCTCAGAAAATATTTCATCATTAATAAATGATTTAAGATGTATGTCTTCTCCATATTTAACTGAAATCGATTTAAGTAAATTGATAACAAATATTGTTTCAAATTGTAATGAAAAAGCGAATCGTGCCAGAGTAAAAATAACGGTAAAAAAATTTGATTGTGAAGTAATAAAATCAGACAAAACAAGAATAGAATGCAGTTTGATGAATATTATTTATAATGCAATTGAGGCTTGTCATGAAGGTTGTGTAATAGAAATAGAATGTAAACAAGATAAAAAACAAACAAAAATAATAGTAAAAAATAATGGTTCTGAAATACCAGCGGATTTACAATCAAAAATTTTTGACGTTGACTATACAACTAAGAGTAATGGTAATGGTCTTGGACTTGCTATTTGCAGAAAGCAATTAGAAGTTATAAATGGGCAAGTGCAATTGATTAGATCAAATAAAAAAGAAACAGTATTTGAAATTATATTGCCATTATAATTCTTTTTGAGTTAATTCAATTAATTTATCTATCTTAGCTATTTTAAAAGCATGACAAATCATACATTTATCAATTAACCTTGCCTTACATTCAAGGCACTTTGTATCAAGGTATATTAATCTGGCGTAAACATCAATTTTGTTAAAAAAGTATTTTTTTAAATTTTTAATATTTTTAAAATTATTGATAGGAACTTTTAAATAATTTGATAAACCAAAACATCTTACCGCAGATAAATCAGGCAGTATATCAATAATAGGCAGACATACACTAACCGTATTTAAAGTTGATAAAACTTTATACTTTTTACTTAATTTTTGAATCATAATTAACAGCTTTTTTTCGTCGGTATTAAGTGTACAATGTGTTATAGCGTTACAATCGTTTATTGGGATAATATTATTATCATAGCAATCTTTCAAAAATTTAAATAAATAAGGTTGTATTTCTGAAAAATCTTTTATCGGATTAGTTGCGTTTATTTTATCAGAATTGGATAATGCCGTAGAAAATCTTAATTTATGTTGATTGAGATTTTTAACAAGATTTATAACATATGAGTAGTCTAAATCATTAGAATATAAATTAATGCCTAAAGCAAAAGAATTTGGTTTATGTTCATTTAATAGATAAATATTATTTTCAAGTTTTTTAAATAATTTATCTCCGATGTCTTTAGGCGAATTACAGTTGATAAGAATACTAATTCTGTCATCTTTTATTAAATCTATATATTTATCAAGTTCCAATCCGTTAGTATAAATAACAATGCTTTTAATATCTTTGTCATCAATTAATAAATTTAAAAAATCGGGGAAATTGGGATGTAATAGAGGTTCACCGCCAATTAAACCTACTCTTTTTTCCGGATCTGTTTTTATAAAATTTAGAGCTTTTTTAAAATTATCAAAAGTAATTTCTTCACTTCCTTTATTAACAAATTCATTTGCAAAACAATAAGGACATTTTAAATTACAACTGTTTGTTAAGAATATATTAGCCATGATAATTAAACTTTCTATATAAATTAATAAAAAAATTTAAGATATGAAATGTTTTTATTTAATCTGAAGTCACAAATTTCCGCCGACTGTCTTAAATTTACTGTCTCTCTTTCTTGTGATTCCCTGCACTTTATTTGCTCATTTTATAACCTTATACCATTTGCAAATTTTCACTTACACCTTCTGCGAAGGTATGAAAATTAACTTAGACAATTTACTTCTTATAAAATATTACACTAAAATGAACAGACATGTAAAGAAATTTGCTTTTTGAATGTATAATAATTGTATGGAAAATCTTATAGTAAAAAAATATAAGTTGAAGAAAGTTTCAACAGAAATAGTTTATAAAATAGATTATGAAAAAGAGTTGAATCCTCAACAATTAGAGGCTGTAAAACAAAAAGAAGGTGCTATACTTGTTATAGCTGGGGCAGGTTCCGGAAAAACAAAGACCCTTACATATAGAGTAGCAAGGTTGATAGAAGAAGGAATAAATCCGCAAAATATATTGCTTTTAACATTTACCAAAAAAGCTGCAAAAGAGATGTTATCAAGAGCTGTAATAATATTGGATGCAAGGGCGGAACAAGTATCCGGCGGTACTTTTCATTCTTTTGCAAATATAATATTAAGAAAATATTCTTCATTATTGGGATTTCAAAATAATTTTACTATTACGGACAGATCAGATAGCGAAGATATAATAAATCATATACGTTCACTTGTTATTAATAAACAAGAAAAAAGATTTCCTAAAAAAGGAACAATTTTAGATATATATTCAAAGGCTGTTAATAAAAATATACCTTCTTACGAAGTAATATCAACGGAGTATCATCAATTTGAACATTGTATAGAAAAAATAAACGAAATAATAAAAAAATATAATGATTATAAAAGATCAAATTCAATTTTAGATTATGATGATTTACTTTTATATCTGAAAATCTTATTGGAAACAAATTCGGAAGTAAGGAGGAAACTATCGAATCAATATAAATATATAATGGTAGATGAATATCAAGATACAAATACGATTCAAGCCCAAATAATAAAACTGTTGGCTTCGGAGCATAATAACGTAATGGCGGTAGGGGATGATTCTCAAAGTATATATTCATTTAGAGGAGCAAATTTTAAGAATATATTGGAATTTCCTCAAATATTTGAGAATACAAGAATAATAAAATTAGAACAAAATTATCGGAGTTCACAAAATATTTTAGCACTGGCAAATGAAATATTAAAAAAAGCGAAAGAAAAATATACTAAAAATTTATTTTCAGAGATAGAAAATCCTATAAAACCAGCCCTTATTAGTTCATCTGATTTACAGAATGAAGCAATCTTTATAACTCAAAGAGTGTTAGAGCTGACAGAAGAAGAAAATATACCGTTAAATGAAATATGTGTACTGGCAAGAAGTGCCAGAATGACATATAACTTGGAAATTGAGCTTGCCAAAAGGAATATTCCATATAAAAAATTTGGCGGGATGAAATTTATTGAAACGGCTCATATCAAAGATATTATTGCACATTTGCGTGTAATATTAAATCCGTCAGATATAATAAGTTATTCAAGAATATTGTTATTACTGGAGGGGATAGGTACACAAAGTGCAAATAAATTGATTCCGGTATTAAGAGAAGACGGTGATATATTGACAAAGAAATTGCCCGTAAAAAATTCAGAGGCTGTTATAAAATTAATAAACCTTATTAATATAAACCAAAAGGATATATTTAATCCTAAAAAAGTTGTTCAAAGCGTAATTAATTATTATGAACCGATTTTAAAAAACCGTTATGATGATTATACAAAGCGTCAAAAAGATTTGGATCATTTTATTTCATTAAGTGAAAAATATAATGGACTTGAGGAATTTTTAAGTGATCTTGCACTTGAACCTCCGGATACATCTGTAACAGATGTTGAGGAAGGAGCAAAAAAAGATGAATATTTGACTTTATCCACTATACATAGTGCAAAAGGACTTGAATATAAAGCAGTATTTATAATCGGAGCAGTTGATGGACGTTTCCCTTCATTGTATTCATTTAATTCACAGGAAGAACTGGATGAAGAATTAAGATTAATGTATGTCGCTGTTACAAGGGCAAAAACACATTTAATGATAACATATCCCATTGATATGTATGATTATTCAGCTAATATGGTATTATCAAAACCTTCAAGATTCTTGGACGGAATATCCCAAAATGTTTTAGAAAAATGGATTTTAGAAGAATAACATCATGAAAATGCTGTAATTAATGATATTTATAACGTAAAAAACCTCGTTTTCCCCTAACTTACTTGATAATTGCAATAAAATTTGATATCATCTTCAAAGAGGTTTTATATGAAATTAAAAAATATAATTTCTTCAGTATATGAGTATGTATTAAAATGTCCTTTCCTGAGTTCTTTATGTGTTCTGTTAACATGTTTAAATAAAGATAGTTTAATAAGAGAAATATATTCAATTATAATAATTGGTTTATTATTTTCTTTAGTTTTTCAAAAACGATATGAAGTAAAAAAAATATTTCTTTTCGGATTGAGTTTTTCTTTTGTATTTTTGGTCAGAGATTTAATATCAGATGTAATATCGATAAATGCCCAATTATTTGGACAGTTAACGATTATGTTTAATGGAATAGAACTTTTTAGTATTATAATTTTAAAATTTATAGCAAGATTTATTGCGGGAATAGTCGTTATATTTCTGGTAAATTTCATTAGCGAAAAGTTAATAAAATCTAATAGACTTGAAAAAATTATAAAACCTGTTTCAAATTTTTTTCAAAATCCCTTAAAGGTTATATTTGTTGTAATTGTAATATTTAGCTTTATAAATATTTTTAAATGTATGACAATGTATAGAATTAATATAAAACCGTATGAAGAGTTAAATACATTTAATCCTAATAAAATACATTTTCTGGATAAAGAAAAAATTGTATTAATATATAATGACAGATTTAATATTTATGATAGGGAAAAATCGCAAATAACAGACCAAAAAAAATTTTTAATACAAAACAGAAATGATTATGTTATAGCAAATACAAAGTATTTGTTTTTAAGAAATGGGAATATATTTATAAAACAAATATGGCAAAAAGAAGATGGAAAAGATAAAATGTCTGCATTTGTTTTATATTCACCTAAAGAAAAATCTGTTATAATGACAAGTTATCTTCCTGATGAACTTACAGATGAAAGACTTTCGATGGTAGAATTGGAAGACGGAAACATCATGATAATAGGAGCAAAAGGTGAAAATGGCGAACGAAACAGGTGTTATATTTTTGATATAAAAGTGAAACAAATAACAAAAGTTGCGTATTTGAATGTAGCAAGAGCAGATTCAAAAGCATTATTATTGGACAATGGGAAAGTCATAGTGGCTGGAGGTAGTCTTAGTATACCTGATAACAGTATAGAAATATATGATCCGCTTAATAATAATTTTAAACACATTCCAATAAATTTTGTAATGGAAGAATGTAAGGGGTTATATAAACTTCCAAAAGGAGAAGTGTTAATATTTGCGTTAAGACTTTATGCGAAAAAAGAAGATGGAATAGGTATATATTCCAGCAGTTATAGGGGAACAGGATATCCTTCACCATATATTACAATATATAATCCGAAGAATAATACATTTAGGGACATAGATATAAATAAAAATGATAGAAATAATTTAAAATACGGATATTCTGTTGCCGTGACTGATGATGGAAAATTAATAATTCTTGGTGGATCTTATATAGGAAGAAAAAAATATATTTTACATGGAGATAACAAAAATGTCACTATTTATGACACAAAAAGAAACACATTAAAAGAATGTACAAAAAAGTTAAATTACTACAGAAATGAACCCGAGATTCAAGTTCTTGATAATAGCCATATAATAGTATATTTAGGCAGGTCATTTTTGAAAAATAAAAATGATAATTCAGATTTTGCAGAAGAGATTATTTTATCAAATAAAATATGTCCGAGAGAAGCCCCCCCCCCGGAAAAATTAAATAAACTTTTAAATATATTTATTGAACATTAGAGGCAATTCTATAACCTTTTGCGGTGAGAGCTTTTTGAATTTGTTCAAAGTGATTTGCATTTTTAGTTTCCATTGAAATTTTTAAGAAACAATCATTGATATCAGTATTTTCACCGCCCTGATTATGTCTTACTCTGATAACATTAGCCCCATATTCAGCGATAATAGAAGAAACTTCTTTTAATTGACCCGGTTTATCAAGTAATTCAATTGTCAAATGAGAGAGTCTACCCGTTTTAAGGAGTCCTCTATTAATAACTCTGGATAAGATGTTTACGTCAATATTACCGCCTGATACAATGCAGACAGTTTTTTTACCTTGAATAGGTAATTTATTGAACATAGCCGCAGCAACACTTAAAGCACCGGCACCTTCAGCGACAAGTTTTTGTCTTTCCATAAGAGTCAAAATGGCGGAGGCTATTTCATCATCGGTAACTGTTACTATATCATCGACATAATTCATGCAAATATCAAAAGTAAGCTCACCCGGACGTTTAACTGCCGTACCATCAGCGAAGGTATGAACGATAGGTAATTCCAGAATTTTTTTATTGACAAAAGATTGATACATACTGCCTGCACCTTGAGCTTGGACACCATATACTTTACAAGCCGGTTTTAACTGTTTGATAGCGAAAGCTATACCGGCAATTAAACCTCCTCCGCCAATAGGTACAATAACGGCATCCAATTCTGGTAATTGTTCAAGGATTTCAAGTCCGATAGTACCTTGTCCTGCGATAACATCTTCATCATTAAAAGGATGTATAAATTCTGCCTGAGTTTCTTTTTGAAATTCGCAAGCAGCATTGTAAGCATCATCATATACCCCATCAATAAGTTTAATATCCGCACCATATTTACGGGTAGCTTCTACTTTAGAAATAGGAGCGGTTGCGGGTATAAAAATTGTAGCTTTAATAGAATTTTTTTGAGCAGCGAGAGCAACACCCTGAGCGTGATTACCAGCGGAACAAGCAATTATACCTTTACTTTTTTGTTCATCGGTTAATTTTGAAATTTTATAGTAAGCACCACGTAATTTGAAAGAACCTGTCACTTGTAGGTTTTCTGATTTTAAATAGATTTCATTTCCTTCGAGTATAGTTTTAGATAAAATTAAATCAGTTTTTCTAGCAGCTTCTTTTAAAACTATTGAAGCATCATATATTTTTTCAATATTTAACACTCTTTGTTCCTCTTTTCTTTAATTTTTAAAAATGTCATTTAAAAATTTTGTTCATGCTTATTTTATATAATTTTTGACAAAATTATATAAAGATTATACAGCAATTTCTTGTTTTTTGAATTGCATGTTATACAAGGTTTTATAATGACCGTTATTTATAGTCATTAATTGATCATGAGTCCCGAGTTCAACCAATTCGCCATTATTTATGACTGCGATTCTGTCAGCATTTTTAATGGTTGAAAGTCTATGGGCAATAACAAGAACAGTTTTATTTTTTATCAAGTTATCAAGAGCTTTTTGAACAACGGCTTCTGATTTGTTATCAAGAGCCGAGGTAGCTTCATCCAGTATAACTATAGGAGTATTTTTAATCATTGCTCTTGCTATTGCAACTCTTTGTCTTTGACCTCCGGAAAGTGTTACGCCCCTTTCTCCCAATAATGTATCCAAACCGTTAGGCAATTCACTAATCATTTCTTCAAGGTGTGCGGATTCAATAGCTTGATAAAGTTCATTATCTGTAGCATTATAGTTGCCCATAAGTATGTTTTCACGTATTGTTCCGGAGAATAGGAAATTATCCTGAAATACCATAGCAATGTTTTGTCTTAGTGATTTTATTTTATAATTTTTTAAATCGGTACCATCAATTGTTATTGAACCGTCAGTTACATCATAGAATCGAGGTAATAGGTTAACAAGTGTAGATTTACCTCCTCCGGAATTTCCGACAATGGCAATAGTTTCATTCTTATTTATTTTGAGATTAAAATTGTTAATAACACTGTGTTCACCGTCATAGCTGAAATATACATGTTTAAATTCTATTGAATCTGTTATATCAGTTAATTCAGAGGCATTTTCTTTATCTTTTATATTTGGTTCAAGATCAAATAATTCAAATATTCTTCCCATTGCAACAAAAATAGATTGTAAACCGGTTAATGTGTTACCGAGAGTTTTTACGGGTTTATAAAGTAATAATAAAGATGTTACAAAGGAAGCAAAACTTCCTGCAGTCATGTAGCCTGAAGTAATTAAATGAGTTCCGTATCCAAGGACAATAGCAATACCGCAAGAGGCAATCAAATACATAATAGGACTCATCCAACCTGCACGTTTAACAAGGGCCATATTATTATTAAATGCTTTCCAAATTTGATCTTTAAAAATATTTTTTTGTCTTTCTTCAAGACAATAAGCTCTCATAACTTTATTTCCGGAATAAGTTTCATTAAAATTTGTAGTAATATTTCCGCCTATAATCATATTTTTATTAGAAGTACTTTTAATCCGTTTTCTGATTAAAGCTACGGGAATAAAAGCAATGCAAAGAACGCAGACTCCGATAATTGCCAGTTTCCAGGAACTGTAAAGCATTACAAAGATTAAACTTATAGCACCAAAAATACTTGTAAGAAATGATTTTATATTATTAACGAGTCCAGAGGAAGCTGTATCAGAATCTGTTAAATATCTTGTAATGATAGCTCCTGAAGAATTTTCATCATAGAATGAAGTATCCATGTAAACTAACTTGTTAAATAGTTCAATTTTTATTGTATTTGTAATTTTCTGACTTGTCCAATCGGTAAGATATTCATTTAAATATCGAAGTACACCTTGAACAATTGCAAAAGCTATTACAGCAAAAGGGATTGATACAGCCATTAATGAAAAACTCAGTGTGTAGGTATGATTTAGCAGTGTAAATACCAGATCTTTCTGCCCTACAACATAATCCATATAAGGTTTTAAGAAGAATGCAACAACTCCGTCCAAGAGTCCTACCGGAATTGCGATAAGGAAACCAAGGATAATTCTGCCTAAGAAAGGTTTTAGATATGGAAAGATTCTTGATAATAGCCAATTATATTTAAAAGCATTTTGAGCTGTAGTATTTGAAAGTTTCATTATTTCCCCTAAAATATCTAATCTGATGTTACACGCAAACACTGATATATATAGTTTTTTAAGTGGTTTTATTTTTAAATATTTGCTTGTAATAATAAGATTATAAATTAAAACAATATAAATTGCATGATTATGTGATTGAAAAACTTTTGAAAACTTAACTTTAATTTAGTGTTGCAACATTATGCTTGCTGGCTTGGGGGTTGTCATTCCTTGCTATCCGCTCGACTTTACCCTACGGAAAATTCGCTCTCTTGAATTTTCCTTTCTTCGGAC
>CANPZN010000065.1 GCA_947588785.1 Candidatus Gastranaerophilales bacterium | reverse complement strand
TAAAAATTTGCGAGTGGCGTATTGAAAAGGTGAGCAACTTTACGGTTGCGAGGAGCAAGCGTAATGTTGCGACACTAAATTAAATTAAATAATGTAAAAATTTGTTAACAATTAGGAAATTTTACAACTGAAAAAATTTTTATATAAATGTAAGGTAGTTTACATTTTGGGGTAGGTATATGGTAGAATATATAAAAAATAATGAGTTAAATACTGATCTACAGACCGGAATAAGAACAAAAAGTTTAAGATCTTCTTTCGGAAATGATAATATATTTTCAAGTTCAGGCTTTAATATAAACAAAACAGAAAATGAAGATTTGGAATTATTAGAAGAACAATTAGATAATGTAATGAAAGAACAAGGTCTATTTTCATCAGCTTGGAATGAAGTAAAAGAATTTTCCGGAATAGGTACAAGCGAAGAAAAATGTGATGATATTATAGACAAATATAAAAATGGTGAAATTACATATGAAGAAGCTGAAATAGCAATAAATAATTTTGATCAAAAACAAGAAAGCAGTTTAAATTTATTTTCAAATATAGTAACAAGTTTTGCAGCAATAGCAGCAGGAGCAGCAGTCGTCGCAGCAACAGGCGGTATCGGTCTTCCGGTAATATTAGCCGGAATGGGGGCAGGTGCAGCAGCAAAATCAACATTTAAATTTGTTGATAGAGCAACAAATGAATTAAAAGGAGATGCTCTTGATAAAAATCAATTAGCAAAAGATGCACTTTCAGGAGCAATAACAGGAGGTATCGCTGCAGCAACAATGGGAACAGGAAGTGCTTCAACAACATTAAAATCATCTGTTGTAAATTGTGCTAAGGGTTGTGCCAAAACCGGTGCAATAACAGGTGGTATTTCAGGTGGAGCAAATTATGCTATTGATTGTGCATTTGATGAAGATAAAGATTTTAAATTTAATGAATTCACTTCAGAAACACTCAAAAATGCAGCCTTAGGTGCAAGTGTTGGTGCTATAATGGGTTCTTTAAACGGTACTCTCCGCTATCAGGAAATATTAACCGCCGATAAATATGATGTTCTCGCAGATACTGCCTGCAGTGCTTCTTATAAACTTTTAAATGACCGAATTAAAACGGTTATGACATAGTAGTTAATTAAATCTATACCTCCCCTCCCCTAAAAATAAATAGGTAATATGTTCTTACATATTGCCTTTTTATATTTTTTTTATTTTAAAATATAATTATGATTAATTTTGACTCTTTTACATTAAAATTATTTTGTGATGAAAATTCTGATTTTTTTTCCGGTGCAAAAATACAAAAAATTCAACAACCAAGTAGATCAGAACTTATTTTCTACATTAGAAATAAATCTGAAACAAAAAAATTTTATATAAATATAAATCCAAATTTTTATCATATATGTTTTTTTAATGACTCTAATGAACAAAAACGATCTGTTATTATCCCAAAAGTTGCTCCAATGTTTTGTATGCTTTTAAGAAAATATATACTCAATGCTAAAATTATAAAAGTTAATGTACCTTTGTATGAACGAATTTTTGAAATTTATTTTGAATATTATGATGAATTAAATGAAAAATCTCAACTCTGTTTAGCTATTGAATTAATGGGTAAATACAGTAATATTATTTTATATAATTTTGATACTAATGTTATTATTGGATGTTGTCATAATGTAAGTTCTGAAAAAAGCAGAGAACGTGAATTGGCTGGTCTTTTACCTTATACATATCCTGCTAAACAAAAAAAGAAAAATCTCTTAAATACAAATTTCAAAGATTTTATGAAAGATTTAGACTTGAGCAATATTGCAAAATCAATAAGCAGTAATTATTATTATTTAACAATCCCTATGATTGAAGAATTTTTCAATAATATTATTCCTTTTAATCCTGAAAAATTATATTCTCAATTGAAAAAATTTTTATCTGATGACAATTATAAGTATTATATAAAAAATGATTATTCTTTGTATTCATTGGTTTATATTGATAATTCTACAAAATTTGAAACGGTTAATGATTTAATTGATTCTTATTTCGCTTTTCATCAACATGAATTTATAAAAAATAATTTGAAATCGAAAATAATTAAATTAGTTAACATTCGGCTAAAAAAATTAAAGAATCTTGAGGAAAAACAAAATAATCAAATTAAATTATTTGATACCGCTAATGTATATAAAAAAAATGCAGATATTATTATGGCAAATTTATATAATTTAAAACATTTCTCTAAAGAAATTAATTTGACTGATTTTAATGGCACTAATGTTAATATATTAATGGATGAAAATTTAAGTGCCATTGATAATGCAAATAAATATTATGCGTTATATAAGAAAATTAAATCCTCTTATGAGTATGCTCGTTCTATGATCGAAGATACAAAATCACAAATAATGTTTTATGAAGAACAAAAATTTTATGTTCAATATTCAAATGATGTTAATATGCTTCGAGATTTATATTCTGAATTAAAAAATGAAAATATTGTATCTGATAATTTAAAACAAGCTAATTCAAAATTATTAAAAATCGATTTTATAGAATATAATGGATTTAAAATTTTTATAGGAAAAAATCAAAAACAAAATGATTATATCTTATCAAAACTTTCAAGTAGTGAAGATCTATGGTTCCATCCTTTAAATGCAGCAGGATCTCATGTGTTATTAAAAGTTAATTCACAAAAAGAAATTCCTAATGACGTACTCTTAAAAGCTGCTATTCTTACTAAAGAATATTCTTCTCAAAAATATAATTCTAAAACATCAATAATTTATACAAAAAGGAAATATGTTAAAAAAGCTAATAATAAAATTGCTTTCGTAACATACAAAAATGAAAGTGAAATTATTGTTTAATTATATCTGAGTAAATTTTCCATTCAATAATGTGACCGAGTAAATTTTTACGATAAGCCGAAGGTTTGAGAAAAATTTGCGAGTGGCGTATTGAAAAGGTGAGCAACTTTACGGTTGCAAGGAGCAAGCGTAATGTTGCGACACTAGATTAAATGTTTAAAAATGAACAAGTGAAAAATTAGTTTATTTTACTTCAAAATTAGATATATCAGTAAAAATGTTTTTTTCTTCTTTCAGAATTGATAAAGTATTATTATTTTTATTCATTTCCTCAGCATTAGCTTGTTCTTCTCTAATACGTTTTTTTGTAAAATGTTCATTTATTGCAGGAAGCATTAATCCTAAAAATGCCGGAACTAATACTAAAACAGATAAGGCCGTAAAACGTGCATTTAAAGTTTTTGCCTTTTTTACCCAAGGATTTTCTTCAATGATCGTTTTCATTTTTTTAGTTTTAATATCATATTTTTTTATAACTTTTGTGTTGAAAAACAGATCTGTAAGTTTATTAATTCCATCTTGAATTTCTTTTGAATTATCAGGGTTTGAAAGAACTGTTCTTATTTCTTCATTAGTAATATGATCCATTGTTTTTCCAGTAAGATTTTCAATAATTCCTTTTGATTCGGGAGTAAATCCGAAAACTTTATTTAAATTTCCTCCTTGACCTTCAATAAAATCACAAAAACCTAAAATACCGTTATTATAATTTCCAATATTACTATAATTTGCAAGTATTTGTTCTGAAGTTAAGACTCTGACACCTTTTTCAGGTCTAATATAATCAAAAAATCTTTTGAATAAATTTTTATTTTTAAATCCTTCATCTTTAGCTGCAAGAACAAATCCTGATCTTGTTTCGTTAACTTTAGAAAATCCTTTTCTTAGAATTTTTTCAAAGAAACACATAGCAGTACAAGTTACTAAATCACGTCTTAAAATTTCTTCTCTATCATATTTATCTTTAGCTTGTCTTAATCTGGGGAATAAAATACCTAAAGACATTACACCTAAAAGCATAGGGAAAGATAAATTACAGCCGGAAAATTCAGCACCGCTTGCAACTTTTCCTATAAGTCCATTACCGGTAAGTTTATTTGCAAAAGAAGCAGTAGAACCAAATGAAGGATTCGCTTTTTTGTCATTAGGATTCTCTAAAGATTTATCATTTAAAGTTTCTTCTTTCATTAAACCCTTTAATCCGGCATTTTCTTTACCTTCTGCTTTATTATATAATTTTGGAATAATTTGTAAAAATGCTAAAACACTGCCGAACATAGCAACATTCATTGCACTTCTTCTGATAATTTTTTTGTTTATTAGATTTTCTGTAAATTTAGTAATTTTATCAGGGGCTTGTTTTGCAGCTTTTGTTACTACATCATCAGCATAAACCATAATATTATTTACAGCCTCTTTAAAAGGAACTTTTGTTCCATTTATGGAAGCTATTGTAAAATCGGTATGTACGGTGTCTTTTGCATAATGCTTTGATATATTTATAAAACTGTCAGTCATATTTTTTATAACTTCAGTTTTATCTTTTGATTTATTTGTTAAATTTCTTGCAAACCTTTTTGCTAAAGTTATTGTTTCAGCACTTGCTACTTCTTCAGCCTTAGCATTTTTAATGATATCGGTAAATGCGTTTACATAAAAATCTTGTTTTGAAATAGCTTGTCCATTCTTTAGGATTTCTTTTTTATGGATTTCACCAAGAGCTTTTATAGTTTTTGCCGGCATGTTAATAGTTTTTCCGAAGATAGGTTTAGCAACTTTAAGCATTGCACCAGGAATGATAAACATACTTGGCCCTGTGAGCATTTCTCTGACTAGTTCTTTAGCTGCGAAACTTAAATTAAAATCACCTTT
Organism: Candidatus Gastranaerophilales bacterium; assembly: GCA_947588785.1. GTDB lineage: Bacteria > Cyanobacteriota > Vampirovibrionia > Gastranaerophilales > Gastranaerophilaceae > Avigastranaerophilus. Next base: position 6,157 of record CANPZN010000065.1, on the reverse strand, counting down.
ATTTTCTTTTGAATTTCTGACAAGTCCCATTAACGGCCTTGGAATATTAGTTCCTATCATATCCTGTAAAGTAAATGAAACTGCAAGCCCGCCATTTTCTATTAGATTTGCGACACCTAAAGATAATTTATCGACTCCTGTCATTAACCCGTTGAATGATTCACTTTTTTTACTTGAATTTAATCCTTCTCTACCTTTATTGTTCGGTTGTTTCGGAATATTTATAGTATTTCTTATCAGCATTTTATCCCTAGTTTTTGTTTACTTACCTATTCTCACTCTTACATTAAAAAATCTAAATATAAAAATTGCTTTTTTTGCTAAAATATTTATAATATTTTTACAAAACTTTAATAAGTGTCATTAATATACTTATTTATTTTGTCCGAGTAAATTTTTACGATAAGCCGAAGGTGTGAGTAAAATTTGCGAGTGGCGTATTGAAAAGGTGAGCAACTTTACGGTTGCGAGGAGCAAGCGTAATGTTGCGACACTAGATTAAATTATGAAAAACATAAAAAGTGTTCTAAAGAAAAAATAGCAATGATTAATATTTTTTTATATTAAAAATTAAAATGATTGTTATACTTGCTTATTTGTACTATACATTTTTAAACATTTATATATATTTTTTTTATAATATCAGATAATTTTTTATTTGTTTCAATTAGTTTGCTATGTTCTTCTTTATTGATGTCCAGAGGTAATACTTGTTTTATTCCGTTATAGTTAATAAGGCAAGGTAAACTTAATGCAACATTATTTAGTCCCATTGTACCGTCTAAAACACTTGTAACGCAAGCCACAGTTGATCGTTTGTTTAAAATGGCATCTGCTAAATAACATACACACGTTGAAATACCATAATAAGTTTTTCCCTTCCCTTGAATAATTTCTGCTCCCATATTTTTAACTTTTATTGTCATTTGTTCTTTTATCTCATCACTAAATTTAAGTCCTATTTCAGAGCAATATTTTTCAATAGGCATTTGGGCAACTTCTACTTTACTCCACAATGGAATTTGATTTGCTCCATGTTCTCCTATAACTGAAGCACTAATAAATTCAGAACCTAATCCTACATAGTCGGATATAACATTAATTAATCTTGAACTATCTAATATACAACCTGTACCAAATATTCGTCCTTTATCTAATCCCATTTTTTTTGTAATATGATACGTTATAATATCAACAGGGTTTGATACAACTAAAATTACACCTTGATTATAATATTTTCTAATTTCTTCAATTACTTTATCAGCTATTTTTATATTATCATCTATTAAATCTAATCTGGATTCACCTGATCTCCTATTTCTCCCGGCTGTTATAATTATCAAATCGGAATCTTTAATATCGGAATATGTTCCGTTTATTATTTTAGCACTGCCCATATTGTGCATACCATGACGTATATCAAGCATTTCAGCATTTACAACATCGTTTTTAACATCAATAAAAACTATTTCTCTTGCAATATCTTTTATCATAAGAGCATATGCAATTCCGGCACCGACATAGCCCATACCAATAATTGAAACTTTTTTATTATAAGCTCTATTCGATGAATCTTTGAATAATTTTTTTATATATTCAATCATTGAATGCTTATCTCCCTGGATAATTCATTTATCAAATTGTGTCCATCCCAAACTATATCAATATTCATTGCCTGACCTATTGGAACTATTCTGTCTATCCCTTTTAAATGATATCTTTTTATGTCTTCTTTTATGATTTCAGGATCAATTCCATAATATGTTATTGTTTGATATTTTTCATCAACAATATTATAAAATTCTCTGGTTTCTTTAAGAGAATATTCGTAAAAATATCCGCCTTTACCTCTTAAATTAGCAATATTTTCATTTAATTTTTTTATTTCAGCTCTGTATAAAAGGTTTGTATCTATGGTTATTTCTCCTAAATTGTCATATAAAATAGAATCTTCACACATTTTCGTATATTTATCTACTGCAATTGCGTCTTGTAATATATATTTCTGATTAGCATAAGTCATTACAAAATTCCAAAACTTTGTTCTTGCCTCTTTATTATCATTTAACCAATAAATTAATTGAGGAGATGAACAAGCATTTTGATCCATTAAATAGGTATCATTATAAAAATTTTCAGCTAATCTTATTAATTTGTCATCAGTTGTATTTAAAATGGCATTGGCATTAATTATACAAACTGAATATCGGTCAGGAAATGTAATATCAACACATCTTGGTTTTGTTTCATATTTTTTAAATATAGATATGGTCTTATCACCGCCCCAAATCATTCTGCAATCTGAACATTGTGAAAAATAAGCACTTATTTCATCATCTCTTTCATATTTTATAAAAGCAGTTCTTGCTTCAATATCAGGATATTTGACCAAAATTTCTTTTATTAAATTTGAAATAATATTAACTTGAGGAAAATCTTTACTTGATAATCTTACAATATTAGCATTGCCGGCAAGAAGAGAGAAAATATATGAAAAAATAGCATTAATTGGAATATTAGAAGGCGCTATATGAAAACATAAACCACGACCTATTCTGTTATTTTGTATATAATTTTCTTTCATTTTTTTGATATTCGCTGTTCTTGCCCAAAAAGCAATGGCTGACAGATCAGGGTATTGTCTTATAACAGTTGATTTCATTAAATCGGATGATAATTCAGCTAAAAAATCACATACACAATCTGAAAATGGTTCAAGTGCAGATGTTTCAATATTATTTGAACCAATTATATAATTAATGTTTTTCATAAGTATCACTACATCCTCTAATTTCTGCATTCTTTATACGCCCTAAAATCTTAAAATATTTACCTTTTCTTCCGCAAGGACAATCATCTTCCCCTAGTATTACTCCTTCATCTTCTGTTAAAATAGAATGTCCGGGATATGATGTCGGTAACACTGATAATAATTGAATTAATCCTTTTTTACCCATTTCGACCGAAGAAAAATCTTTTGAATTTCGAATAATTATATCAGAGTGATTTGAACAGTGCATATGTCCATACTCACATTCTACAAAAATTGATCCTAATTGTTCTACCATTCCATAATAATTATATACTTTTACATTACCTAAAACACCTTGTACTCTTTTATTATATTCTATGGCATCAACGGCTTCTGCTTTTATTTTTTTCCAACCGCCTGTGTGAAATAGAATTATATTATCAAAGTTAAATTTTTTATTATTTTTTTCGAGTTCTTTTACTATAAATTGCCAGATAACATATGTATATCCAAACATTAAAATAGTTTCATTTTTATGATCTTGTATAAATTTTTCTACTTTTTCAAAATCTATTTGCATATTATCAGTAAGTGCATAAGTAGTATTTTTCCCGAATACTGAAAAACCTATTATTCCTGCTCCACGTGCCGAAAACATGCTTCTGTCTTTTTTTACCATTTCTGTATCTAATAAAAGCAAAGGAAGTCTTTGTTTTCCTATAATAGATGTTATAATACTTGCTAAAACTTTTGTTTGATTTAATGTATTTATTTTATCTAAATAAATTTTTGATACCTTTTGACCTGTTGTACCTGAAGATGTCATTGTTTTTACAATATTTGAATCAGGAACACTTTTTAATTCAAAATCTTTAAATAATCGAACCGGAATATATGGAATATCTTTTATGTCTTTTATTTTCGTTATATCTGTATTTAATTTTTCTAATATTTTTTTATAACTTTGGCAGTTTTCAAAATGTATTTGTGTTAATTCTATGAGATTTTCTAATAAAATTTTATTTTTTTCATTTTTATTAATTTTAAATTGTTCTAATTGGTTAAATTCTTCCAATTTCATTACGTTACCTCTTTTATATAAATATCAATAGGATTAGTGAATTTTGCATTAAAATATGAATATAAATTCATAACAGCACTATTACGAGAGCTGATTCTTCCGATTAATTCCCCCCCCCCAAGGGAATTTGATTCTTTTGTATTTAAGATAGCCTTAGAGTATAAAGCCATAGCAGCACCGGTATTTCTATATTTTTCATCTACTGCAGCTAAATAAATGAAATTTTTATTTTCTTCAATCTCTTTTAGTGATAAAAAACCAATCGGTATTTCTTTATATAAACATACTAATGTTTTATCAAGTTGATTAATCCATTCTTTTATCACAATATTTGCAAAATCTTGATTATATTTTTTCTTCAAATGAAATCTTCTATCATATGGAAATGATTTAGTAGCTATTTGATATAATTCTTCTTTATAATCATTAGTTTCAATTATGGGTAATCTTATAAACTTTTCGAGACCTTCTTGTTTTGATAACGGGATTGATGTATCTATTGTTCTATCGGCAAAGATGTAACCATTTTTTTCCATTTCGGAAATATCACAAATTTCAGGAGATATTAACAGTTTTACAATATCAAAATTTTTTTCTTCAATATTATTAATATCTTCTTTAGAATTAATTTCGCATTCTAAAATATTTAAATCATTGTATCGATAGATTTTTTGATTAAACATTAATCAACTCCAAATTTTTATATAAAATTTTTCCTGCTTCATTTTTTGGAATTTCATTTATAACTTTTACGCAAAATGCATTTTTATTGAGTCCTGTTTTATCTGCAATAAATGAAGCTATTTCATCTTTAACTTTATAATCAGTTATAAAAATGTCCATTTGATCATCAATCCCGGAACAAGCACAATCTGTTTGTGTAAAATGTGATTTAATTAATCTTTCTGTTTCATCCAGATTAATTCTGTTTCCGTATATTTTTAGAAAACGTTTTTTTCTTCCTACAATATAAAAGAAGCCGTCTTTATCAAATTTGGCCATATCTCCTGTTACGAGTTTACCATTTCTTTCATTACCTAAAGATAAATCTTCTCCTTTTGTTGCATAACCTAACGTAACATTTTCTCCTTCATATACAAGCTCTCCAATCGTTTCCGGATTATTAATTATATTTCCGTCCACATCTATTAATGAAAACTTGCCTCCGGGTATTGCTATGCCCATAGAACCGTACTTTTCTAAAGATTTTTCTGCCGGTAAATAACTCATTCTTGCTGTTGCTTCGGTTTGACCATACATTACTATAAATTTTTTATTATTATTTTTTGCCCATTGAGCAAATTTTTCATGTAGTTCCGGGGATAATTTCCCCCCTGCTTGTGTTATATATCTTAGCGTTGGTAATTCCATTCTAAAAAATCTTAAACGATTTAACATCTCATATGTATATGGAACTCCGCCGAAAGACGTTGCTTCATACTCTTTGAATTGATTCCAAAATTCTTTTTGCATTAAACCTTTGTCTGTTAAAATTAAACTTGCTCCAACCCATAAATGTGTATTAATTATCGATATTCCATAAGTATAATTCATTGGAAGTGTGGTAATAGCTCGTTCTGTGCTATTTAACGACAAATATTCTATGATTGATTTAGTATTAGATTCTATATTTTTATAACTTTGGCGGACAAGTTTCGGACTTCCTGTTGAGCCTGATGTTGTTAGTAAAAGTGCAAGTTCCTCATTTAATTTATAGGATTCCTTAAAATTTGTTTTTAAAAGTGAATAATTTAAATTAGAATAAACATTCTCAAAATTATATTTCTTTACCTGATTTGAAGGTAACCAGATGAAAGAGGGTTTATAAGTTTCAATTAAATTATTTAATAATTCATCTTCTAATTCAGATTTTAACATTAAAGGTACTATTTTAGCATTTAAAAAACCGATATAACCAACTAAAGAACCAATTTCATTTCTGCATAAATTGAATACTAAGCATCTTTCTTTTATATTTCTAACTAAATCCGTGCAGTATTGGTTTAATTTTGAATATGTAATCTTTTCCCCGTTTTCTGTTAGAACTGCTATATTATCTTTGAATTCTTTTAAATTCCACATAAATTTTGTTGTCTCTCTTTATTTAATTCAACTTTATATATTTATTATATGTACTAAATCATTTTTATTATAATGTTTTTTGAATTTAATTATGTTTAAAATTATAACACAATCATATTAAGAATGTCTTAAAATGTTTTACTTTTCAAATTATAAAATGAAGGTGAGCGAAATTTGCGAAAGGGTGAAACGAAGTGAACCCGAGTAGAGAAGGGGCTGAAATGAGCTAGAGCGGTAGCGAG
>CANPZN010000064.1 GCA_947588785.1 Candidatus Gastranaerophilales bacterium | reverse complement strand
TACCTCTATTTATTGCCTCGGCAACTCTGAATATTCTTCTGTCATCCTGAACATATAATAATGCTTTTAATTCTTCCTCACTGCATTCTATATGCCTGCCTCTAAGTAAACCTGTATATTTAGATTCTATTGAAGTAACTGCTTTCTTAAACGAACTCTCAAATGTTCGCCCTATAGCCATTACCTCTCCCGTCGCTTTCATTTTTGTCCCTAAAATTCTATCTCCGTGTTTAAATTTATCAAACGGCCATTTCGGAATCTTTGTTACCACATAATCCAATGCAGGCTCAAAAGCAGCAACCGTTTTCTTCGTAATTGAGTTGGGGATTTCATGTAAATTATATCCTATTGCTATCTTCGTTGTAATTTTTGCTATGGGATATCCTGTTGCTTTGGACGCTAACGCTGATGAACGGCTAACTCTCGGATTTACTTCTATTACATAATATTGATTACTTACAGTATCCAAGGCAAATTGAACATTACATCCGCCTTCTATCTTTAATGCTCTGATTATTTTCAATGCGGCACTTCTCAACATTTGACATTCTTTATTTGTTAATGTTTGTGTCGGAGCTACAACAAAGCTATCTCCCGTATGAATACCTATAGGATCAATATTCTCCATATTACATATTGCTATACTTGTATCATTTGCATCTCGTATAACTTCATATTCTATTTCTTTATATCCTGCAATACTTTTCTCCACAAGTACTTGAGAAATAGGACTCAATGATAATCCGGTATACACAATATCTTCATATTCATTATAATTATTAGCAATACCTCCGCCTGTTCCGCCTAGAGTATATGCAGGTCTTACTATTATCGGAAATCCGATTTTTTGTGCGAACTTTTTTGCATCTTCAAAACTTGACACTATATCACTTTCCGGAATTGGCTCTCCTATTTCCAACATTAAATTCTTGAACAATTCTCTGTCTTCTGCTTTCTTTATTGAGTCTATTTTTGTTCCTAAAAGTTCTACATTATATTTCTCAAATATTCCGTTTTCATTTAAACTTACTGCAAGATTTAAACCGGTTTGTCCGCCTAATGTAGCTATTACACCATTTGGTCGCTCTTTTTCTATTATATATGTTAATGATTCTAAGGTTAATGGTTCTATATATACCTTATCCGCTATATTTTCGTCTGTCATTATAGTTGCAGGATTTGAATTTACTAATATAACTTCTATATTCTCTTCTTTTAATGCTCTACAAGCCTGTACCCCAGCATAATCAAACTCTGCCGCCTGTCCTATAACTATCGGCCCTGAACCTATCACAAGCACTTTTTTTATTTCTTCATTAATTGGCATATTTATCTCTTTCTTTTACATTATCATTACTTTAGATGTTTCAATTTCTTCTACCCATTTTGTCAATATTTTATTTGCATCATAAGGCCCTGCCGTTAGTTCAGGATGAAATTGCACCGTTTTTACATTATATTCATCACATTGTATTCCTTCTATCGTTTGATCATTTAAATTTATATACGTTGGTTTTACATTATCAGGAAGCGTCTCGGCGTTAACCGCATAACTATGATTCTGAGATGTTATTATTATCTCATTTGTTTCTTTATCTATAACCGGATGATTCCCTCCTCTATGTCCATATTTTAATTTAAATGTTTTTGCACCCAGAGCTATTGATAAAATTTGATGACCTAAACATATTCCATATAATTTTATTTTCCCCAATAATGCTTTTGCTGTTTCTATGGCTTGTATTGCATCTTCCGGATTTCCAGGCCCGTTTGATATTAATACGGCATCAAAATTGCCTTTCAATATTTCTTCTGATTTAACATCCGCAGGGTACATTGTTATATCACAATTTAAATTTTTAAAATTATCCAATATACTCTTTTTTATCCCCATATCTATTATTGCAAGCTTTATCCCCGTTCCTGAAAATTTCTCCACTTTATATGTTGTTACATCCAATGTTATATTTCTGCTTATCTTGTATTCCTTTACTTTTTGTTTAATTTCAGGAGTTATATCCCCTGTTGTAATAGCACAATTCATGGCTCCTTTACTTCTTATTATTTGAGTCAGATATCTTGTATCTATTCCTTTTAATGCCAATATATTATTTTGCTTTAAGTAATCACTTAAGGTAATTGAACTTTTATAATGAGATTCATGCTCGCATAGATTTTTAACAATAAATCCTTTTGCATAAATTCTTCCACTTTCAAAATCGTCTTTATTTATTCCATAATTTCCTATTTCCGGATATGTCATTACTATTGTTTGACCGGCATAGGACGGATCCGTTAAAATCTCCTGATAGCCTACCATTGATGTATTAAATACTATTTCGCCATATGCCGTCCCGTCTGATCCTACCGATTCTCCTTCAAAAATCATACCATTTTCCAGTATTAACTTTCCTTTTGATTGTGCATATGATTTATTTTGCGTTAATAATGCATTTTCAATCTCTTCATATATCATTTGTATTGCTTTAACCCGATTTTCGGCAGATGTTACAGCTCTTCCTATAACCAGATAATCCGCACCTTCTTTTATTGCTATACTCGGAGTCGCTAATCGTTTTTGATCATTTTTATTTGACCATTCAGGACGAATTCCGGGACATAAAACTTTAAAATCCTTGCCGCATACTTGTTTTATTTTCTTTGCTTCCCATACACTTGCAACAACTCCGTCTAATCCGGCTTTTTTTGCAGTCAATGCTAATTGTAATGCATATTCATTCGGTTTATACGGAATTTTTAATTCATTTTGCAAACATTCTTCACTTATACTTGTTAGTACCGTAACACCAAGAATAGTAGGATTCTCAAAATTTAGCTCCTTTGCTGTCTTCCTTGCCGCTTCCTGAGCTGTTCTCATCATTTCTTCTCCGCCTGTTGTATGCATATTAAAAAATGATGCCCCGTTTCTCACTATATTCTCTGCAGCTTTTGCCACTGTATTCGGTATATCATGCAACTTTATATCAAAAAAGAATTTTATATTCTGTTCTCTCATAAAGTTAAATATTTCATATCCGTTTCCTGTATACATTTGGAGTCCTACTTTAAATACTCCGACATAATCTTTCAGTTCCGTTATTAGATTTTTTGCTTGTTCTACAGTATCCACATCTAATGCTAATACTATCTTTTCTTTTATTTCAGGTCTTATTTGCATTTTATTCTATCCTATTTTATATATTTCATCTTTTATTATTACCATTTTCGGTTTCCCACTTAGGTTAAAACCGTTAAATGGTGATATCCTGCATTTTGATTTAAATTTGGATTCTTCTACTATCCATTTCTCATTTAAATCTATTATTGTTAAATAAGCATTTTGTCCTTTTTTTATTCTCCCTTGGTCTTTCAAATTCAGAATATTAGACGGGTTATATGTTAATTTTTTTATTACTTCCATTAAACTCATTTTTCCGCTATGAACTAAATTCGTTAATGTCAGCCCTAGTGAAGTTTCAAATCCTGCTATTCCCATTGGTGCATTCTGAATCGGCATTTGCTTTTCATGTACCATATGTGGTGCATGATCAGTTGCTATTACATCTATTGTTCCGTCTTTTAGTCCTTCTATAACCGCTTCTAAGTCCTCTTTTGTCCTTAACGGGGGATTTACTTTATATTTTGCATCATACTCTGTCATATCATCTTCTGTTATACTAAAATAATGCGGTGCGGTTTCCGCTGTAACATTCAAACCCTCTTTTTTCGCTTGACGTATTAATTCTATCGCTCGTTTTGTTGATATATGGGCAAAATGATATCTTCCTCCCACACTTCTTACAACTTCCAATTCACGTGCTACAGCCAATGATTCCGCAATATCCGAAATCCCTTTCAAGCCCAATCGGGATGAAATTCTTCCTTCATTTATTACTCCGCCCTTTGCTAATGACGAATCTTCAGAGTGTGAAATTATTATTGAATTATGTGAATTTATATATCTTAATGCCTCTCTTAATATATGCATATTTTCTATCGGTTTTCCGTCATTTGAAAATGCTACAGCACCATTATCTATTAATTCTGATACATTCACTATCTTTTCATTCGCAAAACCTTTTGTTACTGCACATATAGGATAAAATCCGATAGAACTTATTTCTTTTGCTCTATTTATTGTGTATATCAATGTTTCTGCGTTGTCTACTATTGGATTTGTATTCGCCATCGGACATATTGCCGTATAACCTCCATTTATTGCAGATTCTATTCCTGTCTTTATAGTTTCTTTCGCTTTATAACCGGGTTCTCTTAAATGACAATGCATATCTACAAGCCCAGGCACTATTATTTTTCCGGTTATATCAATTACTTCTTCTTGTTTGGGTATAATATTTTCTGCAAGTTCAACTATCTTTCCGGACTCTATCCTTACATCCATTTCTCCTTCATAATTTGTTTCCGGATTTATTACTTTTGCATTTTTTAAAAGCATTTATTCTCCAATTCTTTCTAACAATGTATTTAATATTGACATTCTTACATAAACACCGTTTTGTGCCTGTTCCAATATTGTTTTACCTACTCTATTATCTAAAAGTTCAGATGATACTTCTATATTTCTGTTGGCAGGTCCGGGATGCATTAATATTACATCATTTGAAGCATACTCTTTTAATAATTTCGTATCCGTTTCGTATAATCTTTTATATTCTAAAGAATCAGGATATCCGGAATCTTCATGTCGTTCATTCTGCACTCTTAATAACATTACTACATTTGCACCTTCTACTGCTTCTTTTATATCATTATGATATGTCACATTATATGCTGATTTATTCTCAAACTGTAAATATGTAGGTGCACATAAATGTATATCTGCATTAAACTTTGAAAGTAAACTTATATTCGATTTCGCAACACGACTATGACTCACATCGCCTATTATTACAATCTTTTTATTTTCTACTGTTCCTATTTTTTCCAGCATTGTATAAAAATCCAATAACGCTTGCGATGGATGTGCATGCGTTCCGTCTCCTCCGTTTATGAATTTTATCGGATATTTCACTAACCTCATCACATTATTAATTATTCCTGAATATGAATGCCTTATTACTACCGCATTAACACCAAGAAAATATAGATTTTCTATTGTATCTTTCAGACTCTCTCCCTTTAATAATGATGAATGATTCGCATCAAAGTTTATTATATTCATTCCAAGTTTTTGTCCCGCAATTTCAAAACTGCATCTTGTTCTTGTTGAATTTTCATAAAACATCAATGCAAGCGTCTTATTTATTACATCAGATTTTTTCTTATTCTTCTTAAAATCTTTTGCTACATCTATTATTTTTATAATTTCTTCTTTTGATATACTTTCTATATCAATCAAATTTTCCATTATGCTTTTACCTTTTCTTCTCTGCTTCCGGGTTTCTCTATCGGAATTCCCTCCTTACATAAAGGACAATTTTCACTATCATATACAACAGGATCAATCTTCATTAGTGATTTTATATTATAATCACTCATTCCTTTTGTTCTGTCTACAATACACCCTACTGCAACTACATCTACTTCATATTCCTTTATTGCTTCTATTGTTTCTTTTATTGTTTTTGCAGTTGTTATAACATCCTCTATAATTACTACTTTCTCCCCTTTACTTAGTGTATATCCCCGTCTTAATTGCATAATCCCATCTTTTCGTTCAACAAACAGATTACGCTTCTTTGCATTCCTTGCTGTTTCATAACCAATAATTACCGCTCCTATCGCAGGGGCTATTATTGTATCAAATTCTATATCCTTTAATTTTTCAGCTAACATTTTCCCCAGCTTCCCTGTTATTTCCGGATATTGATATAATTTTGCACATTGAAAATATATATTTGAATGAAGTCCCGAAGTTAAACAAAAATGACCATGTAATACTCCTTGTGCTTCCTCTAATAAACTCAATACCTCGTTTTCCATTATGACCTCAATTCCTTTTTTAATTCTTCTATATCTTTAAATCCATTTATTTTTACATATTCTTCAAGTTCTTTTATTATAGTTTCCGAAATATTTGGATGAGTAAAATTTGCAGTTCCAATCTCTACAGCTTCCGCTCCTGCTGCAAAAAATTCTAAAACATCTTCTAACGTCTCTATTCCGCCTATTCCTATTATCGGAATATTCACAACTTGTGCTATTCTCATTACTGCTCCAACAGCTATCGGTTTTATTCCCTTTCCCGAGTATCCTCCGGATATTATTGTTTTATTTATTTCCCCATTTTGGCAATTAATCTTTATTTGTGTCCCTTTTAATGTATTTATTGCACTTATAGCATCGGCTCCCGCTTTTTGGGCTGCCATTGCTATTTTTTCTATCGATGTTACGTTTGGAGTCAATTTTACAATTAAAATTCCTCTATAGTTATTTCTTACACTATTTACAAGTTCATATAATGAATTTTCTTCCGTTCCAAATTCCAAACACCCTGCTTTTACATTAGGACAAGATATATTTACCTCTATTGCTTTGATTTTATTTTCATCACATATTTTTGCCAGCTCTACATACTCTCTTATTGTTGAACCTGCTATATTCATTATAAATTCTATATTTTCATCTTTTAAAACTTTTAACTTCTCTTCCAAAAATCTTTCTATTCCGACATTTTCAAGACCTATTGAATTTATCATGCCTGCTTTCGTTTCAGCTATTCGTATCCCTTTGTTTCCCTCTCTTGGCTCTAATGTAATTGCTTTTGTCACTATAGCTCCCAATGTCGAAACATTAACAAAATCCGAATATTCATTATTATACCCGTACGTACCTGAAGCTGTTATTATAGGATTTTTTAATATATATCCGTTTAGATTTGTTTGAAGTATACCGCTGCTTATTATTCCCATACGACCTCACTTCCGTTAAATACCGGACCTTCCTTACATACTGCAGCATTAACTATACTTCCATTCTTTTTTATATTTATTACACATCCCCTACATACTCCAATAGCACATGCCATAACCTTTTCCATTGATATTTGTGTTGCAATACAATATTTTTCTCCGACATTTGCTACGGTTTTTAATACCGGTAAAGGGTGATACAGTTTTATCAATTCATCCAAATAATCTACTACACTGCCTTTTTCACCATTTGATCCGTCATCTGTATATATTTTATCAACTTTTATATTTATTGGAATTTCTTTTTTATTCAAAAATCCTGCCGCTAAACAATTTTCTATACGCTTTTTATCTAACTCTTTCTTTAAAAATGATATCGGAGCTATACCAATTCCTGCTCCTATCAGTAATGATTTCTTTTCTTCAATATTAAATTGATTCCCTAATGGGCCTATTAAATCAATATTATCACCTATTTTTAATGATGTTAAATATTTTGTACCATTCCCCCTTTCTTTTAACAAAATTCCTATTCTTCCATTATCATTGGAAAAAACACTAAATGGACGTCTTAAGGTTAATCCGCTGCAATACACCGTTACAAACTGCCCTGCTTTTACTTCTACAGGCACTTGACAATTTATTTCAATATAATATGACGTTTGTGCTACTTTTTCTATTCTTTCTATTTTTCCGTTATATATTTTTTTTATTTTTTCATTAATCATTTTACTTACCTTAATAAAAAAAAGAAGAAAAACTATTTGTTTTTCTTCTTTAAAATTTAAATTCAATTTTTCTATAATTATACTTCATGACCTTAACCTTATTTTTTAGTATTATCCGACTAAAAAATACTAAAGTCAATTCAAAAATACTTTATATTTACAATGATAAAATTATATACTCCTTACTTTAACCAATATACTAATTTGTTAACTATCTTTTTTTATTAAATTACTTTTGTAATATTTCTATGAAAGGATTTTATATGTTTTCACATAGTGACATCACCAAAGATTTATCCAGAGCAAAAAAATTTTTTGAAGATATTGTATCTTTCACTATTGGACCTTTTTCTCTTAATGAAATGATTAAACACAGAATTAATTCTCTTAACATTATTGATGTAAGAGAATATAACGATTATATAGAAGGTCATATACCTTATTCTATTCATATTCCTTATAAAGAGGTAAAAGAACATGTTGATATGCTTGATAAAGAAAAAGTTACAATAATTTATACATATTCTGACAGTTGTCCAAGAGCATACAATAGTGCCTTGGATTTAATCGAAAAACATTTCCCTTCTGTTGTTCTCAGAGGCGGTTTCAAACATTGGAAAAAATTCGATTTTGATATTGTTAAAAATAACTCTGATGATTATAAAGAATCCGATTATAATAACTAATGTCACTTTATTTTTATCATAATTTGTAACACTATTATAATCAATATTGATATTGTGATTAATACAAATATAAATTTTCCGAAAAAAGAGATTTTAATTTTTGTTTCATCAAATTTTTTAATCTCTTTTTGGGTTTTATTTTTCATATTTCCAGATGTTATGTTTTCTACTACCTTTGATTGTCTAAATTTTTCTTCTTCGTATTTTTCTTTTAAACTTTTGTTATTTTTCTTCCCGGTAATTAATAATTCAACATCGTAATTTAGTTTTAATATATTATTTGAAGCACCTTGAGAATATACACTATAATTTATTGCTATCTCAAAAGCTCTTTTTAAACATTCAAGAGCTGTCATACCGTCTCTTTTTACCTTTGAAGAATGAACAGATATATTTCCATTTCTTTTTAAGAAATATAAATCATTTATAAATTCTTTTTCTTGTATATTCCCATTAGCATTATCTTTTAATACCGTTATCATTTCATCAAAACTGCCTAACGTTTGTTTATTTTGACTAAGAATTTCACGGCATACCTGTTCGCCAAAACGTCTTGTTTGGGTCATACATTGTTCAAAATATTCATCTCTATATAATTTTTCGGCTTCGGTTATTATATTATATAAATTTGCATTTACTTTTTTTAAAAATTGGAAATTATCACTCATATTTCAATTTTACAAACATATTTTATGATTGTAAAGAATTTGTTAAGTCTTCAACAACTTCAGGATATTCATCCAATATACTTAATTGATTATATTTGTCTATATAATCTTTACCATAATATGATATATGTAAAGCATTAGGGCCATCATGATAGCTCCAAGCCAGAGCTTCTCCCATATTTTCTCCGGTCGGCAATTCAATTCCGTTTGCTATATCATTTTCTCTTTTTTCTCTTATGAATCTCAAATTATAAATACACGCATCTAAATTATCATACGGATTCATAATATCAAGTTTTTGATGTTTTTCATTTAATCCGTAATAAGCACTTAATGTAGTTGCTGTATCAGGTGTTATTTGAAACGGGCCGAATGCTGTTCCGTTATAACTTGTTATTATCTTATTCGGATTCTCGGGATCATATATCCTACCTTCAGATTCTATACAAAGTATTTTTAATACATCCATTAATTCAACTTCACCATTGCCTATTTCTGCAACTCTGTCTTTTATTAATTCTAAACCATCTGTTCCAATTTCCTTTGAAAATTGATTCAATGCTTCTTGTATCTTTGTATATTCTTTTTTTACTTCAGGTTTTGTTTCCAATATCTCTTCTGATGTTATCTCTTCAACTTCAGATTCCGTTTCATCATAATAATTATCAGCTTCTTCTATTATTACTTCATCTTCTTTATTATTTTTGGTTTTATTTTGATTATTATTCAATAATATACTGCCAGTAAGTGTTGACGCCATTATTCCCAGTGTTGCAATTCCTATTGCAACTTTTTGTCTAAATACTTGCTTCTGCCTTGCAAATAATTTTAATGCTTTGTCCATATCCTTTTTATTATATCTGATTTCATTTTCGGATATACACTCTTTTATTAATTTATCAGATTTTGTTGACAGTTCCTTATATTCTTTTTGTCTATGATTATTTATCGAACTTGTAAAATTAACTAAGTATTCATTAGATTTAATATTTGATATTTGATTCATTTTATTACCTTTATCAATTTTTTATAACATTAGCTTTCAAGTAATATTAAATTTCTTCACATTAAACCCTGCCACTTCGTTTAAATCTTTTAAGATAACTTAGCGGTTGTTTGAAATTTTTTTTGTTACTTTGTCCTGAATTTCTCTGATATTTTTGTTTTAATTGTCTGTTTATATTAAACAAGTAAAAATTAAAAATTGTTCTTTTTTTTTAATTTAATTAAAAATCTTAATATTTTTTAATATTTTTTTGAATTACCCTCTAAATAGAGTAGTTTTTAATTATTAATTTATGATATAAAACAGATATAGTTGGAAAAAAAGGACACTGGCAATGAACGAAATTAAAGAATCTGTTAAAAAGTATTTAATTGTAAAATACACTCAATCAAAATTGAAAAACTGTACTAATCATATTTCTAAATCTATTCCCTGGATTCAACGAAAAAGCTTATTAAATACTATTAATATTCACTGTAATGTATTAATTAATTCCTTATTAAACAATTCTAATTCGCAATCATTCCGCCAAAATAAATATATAGTAGATTCTATCCTTAAATATACCTTGGGCAGAAGTGAAAACTTATTAAAAATTAATAAAAAAACAAAAGATATAAAAACTTATATGCAATTAAATTCATTTATTGTTTATGACGAAATTATTAAAGGTATTAATTCTAACAAAAATAGAAAAGCTATTGATTTTAATATTGAAAAACAGTTATCTCATATTCAAGAACAAATAGATTCAAAAATAAGTATGGAAGAAATTCTTAATACTGTTATTAATCAAAATTTGCCGGAAAAAGTTTTGCAATAATAAAAATTAAAACCTGACTTGCAAAAAAGATAATATGTCAGAGAAAATTTTGTGCGTAGAAAGGAAGAAAGCCCCGTTTATTTGAAGGCAAAAGCCTGAGTTATGGAGCTTAAGCTGAGCTTAGAAGAAAGGTAGACTAAAGTCTACCCTACTGACTTAGATCAAATTTTAAAATAAGCTGCACCAATTTTAAGAGAATGAATTTTTCGTAGAGTAGAGACGAAGTTGGTTTAAATTTGGATTAAATATAAAAAGTAAATAAAAAATTAAAATTCATAGCGGAGTATAGC
>CANPZN010000063.1 GCA_947588785.1 Candidatus Gastranaerophilales bacterium | reverse complement strand
TTTACACTTCCCCTAAATGGAGAGTCGACGAACGTTCCATTCGCACTTACATGTATATCTTTTGTATTTGCATTTACCAAGGCGGATTCCAAATAAAAATCTTTATATTCAGAATCTTTTATTTGGAATATGCCTGTTAATTGAGGTTTTTCAAAATCATACTTTAAATTTCCATTAAAATATCCGCCGTCTAATTGTTCTTTAAATGAACCAATAACGGATAACGGGGCAAATCCATTTGTTTTACAGGTTAAATAAACCGGTTTATATGATCCGGTTTTACTTGAGAATAACCCATTTCCTTTTAATATATTTTTTATATTATTATTTTCTACAACTGTATAATCAAAATTTTCAAGATATATTTCAGTACCCGATTTAATTGTTTCAACAGTAAAATTTCTTGTTTTATCATTCAAACCCAAACTTGCATGTTTATAATATAATTCCGAATCTTTATCTATAATTAGTTTATATGTTATCCTATTCTTGCCATTTCTTATATTATATTTCATTAATGCATCAACATTACCATCTATTTTAAAATATGGCATATATTTTTTTGTAAAATTATTTGTTATTACAGAATGAACACTGCCTTGTATTATTCTTTTTTCTTTTTGATAATTCTCAAGATAAAATACAGCGAAAACATCTTCTTTATCTAAGTTACCTCTCGCTTTTGCTTCTATTGTATTCCCCCTAAAATAGGCAGTAAATGTATTAAATTTTGCCGGAATTGAAAACATTTTTATTTCTGCACCAAGTCCTCTAAATATGCATTTACCATTTATTTCACTATTAGAAAAATTTAAATCAATATCCGTAGTACCTGAAAATTTATCAAAATTTTCTAAAAAGCTCTTTTTGTTATTTTTTAATTTCAAATAATATAAAATAGCTGTTTCTATATCATGTACAGATAGATTTTCTCCCTTTACATTTACTTTATATTGATTTTCTAATGAATTTATATCTCCATTTATAACCAAATCCGAACCGGCAATATTAACATTAAGATTATCAAATGAAATTAGTCCGTTTTTATAGCTTATTTTTCCTTTTTGACCAATTTCCATTTTTTTAGTTAATAATACTGATTCAATTTCTGCAAAGAATTTACATTCTATACTATTTTTTATATTTTTTGCAATTAAATTGTCTACATTTATTATTGTATTTTGATTCTCATAATATTCTGAAAGTTTTATAACGGCTTTTTTTATTTCTATTTCAGGTAATTTTATTATTTTAAAAGAATTTTTTTTAACAGGTTTTTTTAATATATTAGTAAAACCTGCTTTTTCTATATAAATATACTTTATAAAGCATTTTTTTATTGTATTTTTAATCAAATTATAATTAATATTAATATCTTGTGCATTAAATATTTCTTTATTATTTTCATCTAAAATATAGATTTTTTTGACATTAAAAGATATAGATGAATCAAAATTTGTTTTTATTTTTAAATTATTTACATAACATTCAATATCATATTTTTCTTTAATTTTTTGTATAAGAAAAGAATCAATATTTGAATAGTTTACAATAGGCGGTAAAACTAATATAAAAAAACAATAAAACAACCCTGCAATTAATAAAATTGTACAAAAAAACCTTTTAAAGATTTTTAAAACTATATTCATACTAAAAGTATATTACATAATAAAAATTTTTAAATAATTTAATGTGAATGATCTAATATTGCATCTATTTGCCCACAATGCTGAATATTTAGTCCAAATTCATTACATTTTTCATTAAATTTATTATATAAATCAAAATAATATCCGGGTACAGCTATATTTTCAGAAAATTTATATTTTTCATAATCAAAATCCAGACGAATATTCTTAATACCGAGATTTTTCACAAGAATTATAAAATCTGTTATTTCTTTAATATTATCATTAATTCCATCTATAATAATATACTTCATTGTAATAGAATTTTTCGCATATTTTGAAGCATTTATGTATGTTTTAATATTACTTACAACTTTATCAAAGCAGTCAACCTGTTTTATTTTTTTATATGTTTCTTGACAAGCACTGTCTAATGAAATCACTAAACTGCATTTATCTTGTATAAAAGCATTTTTTATTGATTCGCAGTATTTTATACCAGAAGTTAAAATTTCTACTTTAGAATTTAAATAATCAAGTAATACAGATAATAGCTCTTCAAACTCCGGAGAGATAGTGATTTCACCACCGGACATATATACCTGAGCATCATTTGTTAAAATATTATTTTGTATTAATGATTTTACCAAAGGTAAAACTTTATATCTGTACCCACGTTCTATATTTGAATAAGTACAATAAATACATTTTGCATTACAAGACATATTATTGTGAAAATACAATCTATTAACTTTATTTTCAAATTTTTTTACTTTAACATCAGACCTAAAATCTTTTAAATCACAACAATATATACAGTTTTGAGGAATATTATTTTTTTCAAAAAAAGAATTTATTTTTTTTACATAATTTTTTCTTATGTTATAAATATAGTTCCAATTTACATCTTCGCCTTTATAATCAGGATAGAAAACAGGCCCTGAAACATTAGTACAACATGCTCTTATTTCATCATAAAAAAAATGCAAAGAATGTTTCATATAAGGACAATCAATATAAGTTTTAGCAGGAAATAATTTTTTAAACATAATTACAAAACCATATCAAGCTAAAACTTTAATTTTTAATTTATTTTTAAATTGTAAATATTCAATATGTTCTTTTTTAATAATTTCACCCGGTAATAAAATAGGAACACCGGGGGGATAATCTAAAATTACTTCCATAGCAATTTTAGAAAGAGCATATTTTATTTCAATTTCTTTATAAGCAGCATTCCAAACAAGAGAAGGCGTATATCTGACTCTTGGTTCAACAGGGCTGTAGTGATAGAGGTTGTCAGTATCTTTTACAATTTTAATATTGTCAGAGCAAAGTTCAAACAATGCTTTTTCTAATCTTTTTAATTTTTTCTTTGTAGTACCTACACCTGTTAAGAGTAATAAAGATTGTTCATTTGCCATTTCATCTTCAATACCATACTTTTCAAAGAGAATATTTGAAAGTTCATACCCGGTAAGATTGGTAACTTTTAACAGAATTTTTGTGATGTCATTATTCCCATAATATACTTGAAGATTAGGTATTGATTTTATTGATCTTATAAATCTGTTAATATTTTTTACCAAATCATAAATATAGAATTTACCCTTTTCAGAATCCAAATAACGAATTGTAGATTCAATATTCAATAACAAAGGATAAGAAGGTGAAGTAGTATTTAATAGATTAAGTGAATCCTGAATAATTTTAGTGTCAATAAAAGACTCTTTACCGACATGTAAAAGTGCGGAAGGATTTAAAGCACCTGCGGTTTTATGCAGGGATTGAATAACTATATCAGCCCCTTGCATTAAAGCAGGAGTACCAAGTGCCTTATGGAAATTCCACAGAGCACCATGTGCTTCATCTACAATTAAAATTACATTATATTTTTTACATATATGAGAGATTCTATAAATATCAGACATTACACCTTCATATGTAGGATTAGTAACAATAATGGCTTTAATATCTTTATTTTTGGAAAGAATTTCTTCCATATATTCAAAATTAACAGATTCAAATATTGCCCATTCTTTATTATATTGAGGCATGATCCATATCGGAATGGCTCCTGTTAAAACGAGTCCGTTATAAACAGATCTGTGACAATTTCTTGCAATTAAAACCTTATCATTTTTTCTTAATACAGATAGCATTGCTGCAATAATACCGGAAGTTGAACCATTTGTAAGGAAGAAAGTTGCCTTTGAGTCATAGACATCAGCGGCATAAGACATCAAATCTCTTATAATTCCGGTAGGATTTGAAAGATTATCGAATCCATCTGTTTCCGAGTAATCACATTCAAAAACTTTATTACCGAGATATTTTCCTGAATCAGGAATAATAAACCCACCCTGCCCATGTGAAGGAGTTGTAAACAATTCTCTATTTAATTTTCTAAACTTCTCAATATAATTTATAATAGACATGATATTTTTATTATAAAATGAAATAGAAAAATGAAACTACAATATTAACTTATATGACAGGCACTATGACATACGAAAAAATTACAGCTCGAATTAAAGAACTAAAACACTTAATAAAATTGGCGAATGAGGCATATTATGTAAATGATTCTCCTCAAATTACAGATTTTGAATATGATGAATTATTTCGAGAATTAAAAAGATTAGAAGAAAAATATCCTGAATATATTACGGAAGACAGCCCGACACAAAAAGTCGGAGATAAAATATCAGAAGGTTTTTCAGAACATAAACATAAGTATCGTTTATACAGTTTAGACAATTCCAACAATTATGAAGATTTAAGAAAATGGTATGAAAGAATAAAAAAAGAATATCCTAATGAAAAAGATATAGAACTTGTTGTCGAATTAAAAATAGACGGACTATCGTGTGCTTTATCATATGAACAGGGTATTTTAAAAATTGGAGCAACAAGAGGTAACGGAATTATAGGAGAAAATATTACTCAAAACATAAAAGCAATAAAAGGAATTCCGCAAAAATTAACGCAAGAAATTGACATTGAAGTTAGAGGTGAGGTTTATATGCCAATAACTTCATTTGAAAAATTAAATGAAGAAAATATTGAAAAGGGATTAAAAGAATTTGCGAACCCACGAAATGCCGCAGCAGGCTCACTAAGACAATTAGATCCAAAAATAACGGAACAAAGAGATTTACATTTTTTTGCTTATACTTTAATAAGTGAAAACAAAGAACTTGTGAAAACACATTATGATTCACTTAATTTACTAAAAGCACTCGGATTTGACATTAATCCGAATTTTTCACTGGAAACAGGAATAAATGAGGTAATAAAAAAATGTGAATATTGGAAATTTGAAAGATTCAATCTTAACTATGCTACAGATGGAATGGTTGTCAAAATAAATGATTTTTCCAAGCAAAATGAATTAGGATTCACATCAAGAGCCCCAAAATGGGCAACAGCATTCAAATTTCCACCTGAAGAAGTTTGGACTAAATTGGAGAATATAGAGTTAAGTGTAGGGAAAACAGGAGCAGTAACTCCGGTGGCAATATTATCTCCGGTTCAATTAGCTGGAACAATTGTAAAAAGAGCAAGCCTTCATAATTTTGACGAAATTCAAAGATTAAAATTAAATATAGGAAACGAAGTACTAATAAAAAAAGCCGCCGAAATTATACCAAAAGTAATAAAGAAAAAAGAAAATGAAGATTTAGGCGTATATCAAACACCGACATGTTGTCCGGAATGTAATAGTACATTAATAAAACCGTATGGTGAAGTTGCTCTGTACTGTCCCAATACAAAAAATTGTCCTGCACAAATAAAAGGAAGAATAGAATATTGGGCTTCAAAAGAAGCAATGGATATAGACGGCATAGGCGAAAGCATAGTAGAGAAATTATATAATAAAGGATTAATAAAAGATTTTGCTGATTTATACAAACTTACAATTTCTGATTTTATGGAAATAGATCTGATAAAAGAAAAATCAGCCGATAACTTATATAACGCCGTTCAAAATTCCAAAACACCATCCATGACAAAATTTCTGACTGCATTAAGCATAAAACTGATTGGTAAAGAAACTGCCGACTTAATTGCAAGTGAATATCCGACTTTAGATGATATAGAAAATGCGACGGTTGAAGATTTAATTAAAATAGACGGAATCGGCGAAAAAGCTGCAAAAAGTATAATTGATTTTTTTAATGATGAAAATAATCTGTTAATTTTACAAAAACTTAAAGAATATGGGGTCAATCCTAAAGGAACTGCAGTAGAAAAAGAATCAAATATTTTTGAAGGAAAAACCTTTGTAATAACAGGAACATTATCCAAACCAAGAAATATTTTTGAAGAACAAATAAAGAAATATGGAGGAAAAGTTTCATCTTCCGTAAGTAAAAAAACATCTTATGTTATAGCCGGAGAGAATCCGGGGTCAAAATTTGACAAAGCATCTACCTTAGGTGTTATAATACTATCAGAATGGGATTATAGCAGGTTAATTGAAACCGGGCAATATTCAACTAGTAGCGAGGAAAATTAAGAATATGAATAGAAATTTTAAAATTATTACAATAAACGGGATCCGTGGGATGATAACGGCAATATTTATTGTTATGGGGCTAATAGCCGGTTTTATAATTTCTCCCGGTTGGGTATGCATGACTTTATGGAATCATTTACTTAAAGATTACAATATATTTGCTCAAATGAACTTATTTCAAGGAATAATGTTATGGTTAATCATTGCACTGTCATTATATGCACTCAATAATAAACAAGCACTTATAGGATTCGGTTCATATACAGGACTTAATCCGGAACAAATCAGAGATATTATGGAACGTTCAAAAAAACAAGAAATTAAATTAAATAATGAATCAGAAAATATTAAAAAAGAATCTGAAGAAATAAATTCAGTTGAAAAAAAGAATGACGAGGTATTAAAATAAAATGAAAAAAACAGTTGTTTTATATCTGATTATTGCATCATTGGCAATAATAAATAATATATCATTTGCAGCTTATACATCAGATTCAAAAAAAGATGCAGGATTTATTTCTCTTTACACTTCCAAAACAAAAGATGTTGATCCTAATACAGCAAAAGTAACATTTGCTGTTGAAAACACATCATCCGATGCCCAAAAAGCCTCAACAGAAAATAATGAAATATCAAATAAAATTATAAATGCCTTAAAATTAGTTACTACAGACAAAACAGATATTATTAAAACCACTAATTTTTCTATCAGACCAATATATTCAAATACTGCAACAGGAAAAAGAGTAATAAAAAATTATATGGCAGTTAATTCTGTTTCGGTAGAAACAAAAGATATTAAAAAAGTAGCTAAATTAATAGATACAGCTATTGCCGCAGGTGCTAACAGAACAGATGGTTTATATTATTCATATGAAAATGATAAAAGTGTTTGTTATGAATTATACCCGGAATTAATAAAAGATTTAAAAATGCAAGCATCAATTTTGGCACAATCAGCAGGAACAACCCTGGATGGAGTAAAACAACTTAATGCTTCTTGTAATATTGATTCCATAGCTTCAAACGGAAGATTTTTTGCCAATTCAAAAGCCGTAAATGCTATGGATATGGTAGCGGAAGAAGCTATACCAACTCCGATTGAATCAGGAAAAGTTAAAATCAGAGTTAATGTCAATGCCGATTTCTATGTAAAATAGTCAGGATAAATTATGTTAACCCCCAAACAATCTATTCAAAAAATGCAAGGATATTGTGTCCCTTTATATGAAAATTCTTGGGATATAAAAATTGACAGTAACGAAAATAATTATGGCCCTTCACCAAAAGTGATAAATTCACTCTTAGAATGTAATCAAAAAAATATAAGCTTTTATCCGTTTTATGGTGAACTTACTCAAAAAATAGCAAATTATTATAATTTCAATATCAACAATATAAAAGTAACCAATGGTGCAGATGAAGCAATTCAATCAATCATTCAAACATATATAGAACCTGAAGATGTACTCTTAACTCTTGATATATCTTTTGAAATGCCCAATATATATACCCAAATTCAAGGTGGAAATATTGTAAAAATTCCATTTGAAAAGAAATGGAATTTCCCGATTACAAATTTTTTAAAAGAATTAAAGAATAATAATAAAATAAAAGTCATATATTTAGCCTCCCCGAATAATCCGACAGGAAATATCATAAATGAAAATGATTTAGCAGAAATATTAAAATTATCTAAAAATAAAGCTGTAATAATTGATGAAACCTATGCAAATTATGCGGGAATAACATATAAAGACTATGTAAAAAAATATGATAATGTTTTTATAGTACGTTCATTTTCAAAAGATTTTGCATTGGCCGGATTAAGGCTCGGATGTATCATAAGTCATGAACAAAATATAGATATTTTAAAAAAAGTAATAAGTCCTTTTAGTGTTAATTCTTATGCCATGAAAGCGGGAATTGCAGCACTTGATGATTCAGATTATTTTAAAACAATAAAAATAGAAATAAACAAAACAAAAGAAGATTTAAAGATTTTATTCGAATCACTTGGATTTCTTGTCTATGAATCACAAGCCAATTTTATACTAATAGATTGTAAAAATAAAGCTGAATTTATTTTCAATAAATTAAAAAATGAAAATATATCCGTAAAAATATTTAAAAAAGGACACCCTCTTGAAGGACACTTAAGAATAACTATCCCAACAAAACAAGGTTTTGAAAAAATAAAATCAGTATTAAAAATCAAACCTGCACTGGTTTTTGATATGGATGGAGTTTTAATTGATGCAAGAAATTCCTATAGAAAAGCAATTGAAAAAACAGTAGAAAAATATTCAGGAGAAAAACCTGATTCAAATGAAATTCAAAGTGTTAAAAATCTCGGCGGTATGAATAATGACTGGGATTTAACAAAATATCTTCTCGAAAAACGAGGAATAAATATAAAATATGAAGAAATTGTAAATACATTTCAGGAAATATACTGGAATGACGGAAATGGATTAATTAACAATGAAAACATACTATTTGATAGAGATTTGTTTGTAAAACTATCAAAAGATTACAATTTATCAATTTTTACAGGAAGATTAAAAAAAGAAGCTTTTTTTGCATTAAAAAAATTTGATGTTGAAAATATATTTTTAACAATAATTACAACGGATGATATTCCGGAGAATAAAACGAAACCGGATCCATACGGATTAATAAAAACAAAAGAATTAATTATAGCAAGCGATTATTATTATTTTGGCGATACTCCGGATGATATTAAATCGGCAAAAAGTGCAGGCTACATTGCAGTAGGCGTTCTTCCTCCGCAAGATAAATCACAAGCACTGGAAAAAATATTAAAAAATACGGGTGCCGATTTTGTAATAAATTCAATAAATGAACTGGGAAAAATATTGGAGAAAAAAAATGAGGCAGTCTGTTAAAGAAAGAAAAACTGCAGAAACAGAAATAAAAATCAATTTGAACATTGATGGATGCGGAAAAAACAAAATTAACACAGGAATCAAATTTTTTGATCACATGTTACAACAATTAGCATATCATGCTTGTTTTGATTTAGAAATAGACGTACATTCAATTGACAAAGATAATCATCATATAATAGAAGATGTAGCAATTACAATAGGTAGTGCAATATCAGAGGCATTGGGTGATAAAAAAGGAATAAACAGATATGGTGAAAAAATCTTACCTATGGATGAAGCACTTATATTAAGTGTTGTTGATATTTCAGGAAGAGTTTTTTCTAAAGTTGATGTAAAAATTAAAGATGAAAAAACATCTGATTTTGAAACAGTTATGTTATCACATTTTTTCTCAAGTCTGGCCCAAAGTGCTTTAATGACTATTCATATAAAAATGTTGGATGGTCAAGATACTCATCATATAATAGAAGCTGTTTTTAAATCTTTTGCAAAAGCAATCAAAATAGCGGTATCTATTGATGAGAAAAATAGAAATAATATCCCATCTACAAAAGGAATATTATAATAAAGAAATCACACTTTCTGCTGTTAAGAGTGCTGAATTTTGATTTTGTCCCGTAATAATATTACCTGAAATTTCAACATGTTCACTCCAGGGTTTATATTCAATAAAATCGGCACAAAGTTCAATTAATTTATCTTGAAGTAAAAATGGCATAAATTCTTTCATTTTAACAATCTGTTCTTCAAGATTTGTAAATGACGTAACATGTTTATGTTTTAAAATTGAACAACCATTTTGATCTTTGGCTTGAATTAAACCAGCAGGGCCATGACACACTGCCGCTATTATTTTATTATTATTATACATATATTCAACAAAATTTTTTAATATTAAATCATTAGCTAAATCAAACATAGGCCCGTGTCCACCCGGAATAAATAAAGCATCAAATGCTTTATAATCTATCTCAGATAATTTTAAAGTATTTTTCAGATACTTTGCAGCTTCATCCCATTCAATGGGATTTGAACAAGATAAACTACTCTCATCAATAGGGCTCATTCCGCCTTTAGGACTGGCTATTGTAATATCATACCCCGTAGCTTTAAAAACCAGAAACGGAACTGCAAATTCTTCAAGCCAAACACCTGTTTTAATTTCAGAATTTATATCAGAATAATTTGTAACAACCATTAAAATTTTTTTTGCCATATATACTCCTTTTATCTGAGTATATATTTAATTTAACCATATATTATTAGTCTATAGTTCATATTAAAGAACAATTTTAATAAATAAAAAATTATGAAGCTTCAAAATATTCTTGCCAATATTTGATAAGACTTTCAGGATATTTTTTCATCTCAAATTTTAAATAATCTTTTGGTCTATAAGGTCTGCGAAGTAATTTCATTCTGGCTTCTTTTGGAGTTCTATCCGCTTTTTTTTGATTACAATTTTTACAGCAAGCCACTATATTTTCCCATATATCAGGCCCTAACCTTGATTTTGGATAAACATGATCCAACGTCAACTCATCAGGATGAAACTTATTTCCGCAGTATTGACAAACAAATTCATCTCTAACTAATACATTTTCTTTACAAAATGGTAATTCTTTATATGGAATTTTTAAATCATAAGTTAATTTAATTACACGTGGAATCAACATTTTTTCATTTAATCTAATATCTATATCACTCAAAATTGTTACGGCTTTTCCCTTCATCAAAAGTACTAGTGCTCTTTTCCAGCTACATATATTTATAGGATGATTTTTATTATCAAGTAATAATACATTATTCATATTAACTCCTACAATTGTAGTATTCCCTTTTTTTAGTAAAAATAAACAATAATAATAAAAGTTTTTAGTATAATAAAAGTATGAAAAATACTCTAACAGAAATTTATAAGATATTTTCGTTAATAGGGGTGCAATTACTCGGAGGCGGATATGTTATTGTGCCATTATTAAAAAAATACATAGTTGAAGAAAGAAAATGGTTAAAAGAAGAAGAATTAATTAATTATTATGCAATGAGCCAATGTATTCCCGGAATAATTGCCTGTAATATATCAATATGTGCAGGATATCGAATAAGAGGAGTTTTAGGTGCAATAACAGCATTATTAGGAATTATCACCCCATCATTTTTTTGTATAATACTACTTGCAAACATATTAAGTAAATTATCGGAATATCCAATAATACAAAATGCTTTTTGGGGAATAAGAATATCTGTAATCATTCTAATATTAATAACAATAAAGGATATATGGAATAAAAGTGTAAATTCAAAATTCACATACTCATTATTTTTAATAATAATGGTATCACTTATTATATTACCGGTATCACCAGTAATAATTATTATAATATCAGCACTAATTTCAACGATATATGGACATATAAGAAGAGGCAAAAATGCTTAAAATATATTTTTTACTTTATTATGAATTTTTAAAAATCGGCATTTTTGCAATAGGTGGAGGTTACGCTTCATTACCGTTTTTATATTTTCTGCAAAGTAAATATAATTGGTTTTCACTTGATGAATTAACAAATATGATTGCAGTATCTAATATAACCCCCGGGCCAATAGGAATAAATATGGCTACATATACAGGCTTTACAACAAGTGGAATTATAGGTTCAATAATTGCTACATCAGCAATTGTAACTGCACCTTTCATTTTCACTATTTCTATTATAAAGATATTTGATAAATTTAAATCTTGTAAAAGCATAAATTACATATTTTTAGGTCTAAGACCGGCTTCTTGTGCACTTTTAGCCTCAATAGGTTTAAAATTATTGTATG
>CANPZN010000062.1 GCA_947588785.1 Candidatus Gastranaerophilales bacterium | reverse complement strand
CGCTGTCTTGAAATTTGC
Source organism: Candidatus Gastranaerophilales bacterium (assembly GCA_947588785.1). Taxonomy (GTDB): domain Bacteria; phylum Cyanobacteriota; class Vampirovibrionia; order Gastranaerophilales; family Gastranaerophilaceae; genus Avigastranaerophilus. The sequence continues at coordinate 12,116 of CANPZN010000062.1, read as the reverse complement.
TGTCTTGGGGCTTGTCATTCGCTCGCTATCGCTGTCGCTCATTTCAGCCCCATTTTTACTCGGGTTCACTTCGTTTCACCCTTTCGCAAATTCCGCTGTCTTGAATTTTCCTCTCTCTCGCTCGAGTGCTTCACCGCACTTCGTTTGTCGTTCAGCTCGCCCTCACATTCTCGGGTTCGGTGCAGCGGCACCTTTATAGTTTGGTTTAATTTATTTATATTTGTCTTGTAATCCAACTTTAAACCGGCTCTATTGGCACCCTATGGAAAATTCGCCCTTATCGCAAAATTTTCTCGGACAACTTTCTTTAATTATATTAGAAAAAAAATTTTGTTACAAATTTTATTAAAATTCATTAAATTATCAAAAGTATATTAAAATATTAATTATGTCGAGAATAAAACAATTATCTGTTAATCTGATTAATCAAATTGCTGCCGGTGAAGTTATTGAACGTCCGATGAGTGTTGTAAAAGAATTAGTAGAAAATTCAATTGATGCCGGTGCTTCAAAAATAGAAATCAATATATCAAACGGTTGTAGAAATATTAGAGTAGCTGATAATGGCTCTGGTATTCATCCTGATGATATTCAATTGGCATTTTTAAAGCATGCTACAAGTAAATTATCTGATGAAAGCAGTTTATTTAATATTGAAACTCTCGGATTCAGAGGTGAAGCACTTGCCAGTATAATTTCTGTTTCAAGAGTAACTTGTATTACAAAAACTAAAGATTTTGATTATGGTACTAAAGTAGAATCTGAAAATTCAATTGTAAATTCTTCTAAAACAGGTTGTGCTTTAGGTACAATTATGGAAGTAAGAGATTTATTTTTTAATCAACCTGCAAGGTTAAAATTTTTAAAATCTGAAAAAACAGAATTTAATTATATTCATGAACTTGTTCTATCGTTAGCTCTTTCACAACCTGAAATTTCTTTTATCCTTAAAAATAATGGTACTGAAATACTTACTACTAATCAAAATTCTGATTTACTCACCAGAATTACTGAAATTTATTCATCTTCTATAATAAATGAATTAAAAGAAGTAAAAAATACTGATCGAATGTCTGGTATAAAAATAACCGGATATATTTCAAAACCGAATTATACACGTTCAAGTAAAAAATCAATTTATACATTTGTAAATTCAAGAGTAATAAAATGCCCTGTTTTATTAAAGGCTATAGATAATGCTTATAAAAATATGCTTCCTCAAGGGAGGTTTCCTTTTGTTGTATTAAATTTAGAAATTAATCCTCAAGATATTGATATAAATGCTCATCCTACAAAGCGTGAAATAAGATATAAGAATCCTAATCAAATATATAGTTTTGTTCAAAATGCACTAAGTTATGCTTTGAGTGAAATTAATGTTGATAATAACATATCTAAAGAGAATATTCCTTCAAAAGTTGTTCCGATTGAAAATGCTTATAAGAAGTTTGTGGAATTACAAAATGAACAAGAATCGGATGATTTATTGTTTCCTTTAAATAATAATAAAAATACTCAAATAAAAAATAATAATGTTCAGCAAAAAATTGATATTGATTTTGATAAATATACAAATGTTCAAAAAATCAATATTATAGGTCAGCTTGATAATACTTATATACTTGTTCAAAATGAAAATAATCTGGAAATAATAGATCAACATATTGCACAAGAACGATATATTTATGAAAAACTGCAAAAAGAAAAACAAATTGTTTCACAGCTTTTAATTGTATCTGATGTAATTGAAACAGATCCCGGTGATATAATTTTGCTGGAAGAAGCCAAAGAACAATTAAATAAATTTGGTTATCAAATAGAAAAAATATCAGATCATCAGATAATTTTTAAAAAAATACCGCAAATGTTATCAAATGTAAGTACAAAGGAAATATTAAGCGAATTATTAACTAATTTAAAAAATTCTATCGATAATAATTTAGATTCAATTGAAGAAAAAATAAGAATAACAACTTCATGTAAAGCTGCAATAAAAGCCGGTGATAAATTAACATTATGGCAGATGGAAGAAATAGTAAGAAATTTGAGACAGACGAAGAATCCTTATACTTGTCCGCACGGTAGACCCATATCACATTGTATTGATTTAAAAGAAATTGCTTCATATTTTTCAAGAACTAAGTAATTTTATGATAAAATAGATTATGTAAGAGAATGTCCGAGAAAATTTCAAGAGAGCGAAATTTGCGAAAGGGTGAAACGAAGTGAACCCGAGTAAAAACGGGGCTGAAATGAGCGACAGCGACAGCGAGCGAATGACAAGCCCCAAGACAGCAAATTTCAAGACAGCAAAATTTGCGATACTAAATTAAATAATTTATGTAGTAGTGAAAATAGTAATCTAAAAAAATCAAAAATAAAGAGAGAACTAATGATAACCTTTTTAGGACTTTGCGTAGAAAATTTTATACAGACTGTTAAGTATATATTGGGTAAGAATGTAAAATTGAACAGTATAATATCTCGGGCAGCGATGATTAGTTATGATTCATTGCCCATTGCTTTGAGTATTGTATTTATAGCTGCTGTAGTAATTGCATTACAAGTATCAAAACAGTTTTTAATGTCAGGTGCAGAAAGTTATGTCGGTGGATTTTTGGTAGTTGCGTTAGTAAGGGAATTGGCACCTGGGTTCGCTGCACTGGCAATCAGTGCAAGAGCGGGTACTGCAATCAGTGCTGAAATAGCTAATATGAAAGTTACATCACAAGTTGATGCTTTAAAAACATTAAAAGTAGATCCAATAGGATATTATTTTGCCCCAAGAATCATTGCCGGAGCTTTTACAGTTCCATTTGTAGTCATTTTAGCGGAATTATTCGGTGTATTAGGCGGAATGATAATTTCATATTTTACTATCGGATTACATCCAAATCGTTATATGTACTCGGTTTGGGAGTGGTTAAATACCAGAGATATATATATTAGTATATTAAAAGGTTTTGTATTCGGTATAATAATTCCATTAATATGTGCAACACAAGGATATAAAACAACAGGCGGAGCAAAAGGGGTTGGTATTTCAACCACTAAAGCTGCCATAAAATCAACGGTATTTTTATTAATGGCAGATTTAATAATAACTTTTATTTTCTATGTAAGTTAAATTTTAACCTTGTCCGAGAAAATTTTGCGACACTAGATTAAATTAAAAAGACGTAAATACTTTTTAGTATTTACGTCTTTACTATCTTATTCCTGATTTACGTTTACATTAATTCCAGCAAGTCTTCGTAATTCTTCAGGTCTTTGTGACTTCATAAGAGCATCTTCTGCAGTAACAAGTCCTGATTTATATAACTCACTAAGGGCAGTTTCAAGAGTTTGCATTCCTTGACCTGCACCGGTTTGAATGGCAGAATATAATTGTGCTGACTTGCCTTCTCTGATCATATTAGCAACCGCATTATTTTTAATTAATATTTCCTGAGCCATAACTCTACCTTTTTTTGTTCCGTCAGGATGTAGTTTCGGTAGTAGAGTTTGAGCAAAAACAGCTTCAAGACAACCGCCGAGCTGAACTCTAATTTGTTGTTGTTGTCCTTCGGGGAATACATCTATAATACGGTCTACTGTTTGAGAAGCGGAAGATGTATGTAAAGTTCCAAACACCAAGTGTCCTGTTTCTGCAGCAGTTAAAGCCAGACCTATTGTTTCAATATCACGCATTTCTCCGACAAGTATAATATCAGGATCTTCTCTTAATGAAGATTTAAGTGCATTAGCAAAAGATCTGGTATCTTGTCCCAATTCTCTTTGATGAATTATACTTTTTTTGGATTTATGAACAAATTCGATAGGATCTTCAATTGTAAGAATATGTTCACTTCTTGTTTCATTAATATGATCTATCATAGAAGCAAGTGTTGTAGATTTACCGCTTCCTGTAGGCCCTGTTACAAGTATTAGACCTCTTGGACGTTCCGTAATTGTTTTAACTACATTGGATAAACCTAATGATTCAAATGAAGGAATTTCGCTTGTAATGGTTCTGAAAGCTGCTGCATATGTGCCTTTATTTTTATATATATTAACCCTAAAACGTCCAAGTCCTTCAAGGCCATATGACATATCCAATTCCCAAGTTTGTTCTAATGTCCTTCTTTGTTCATTTGTAAGCATTGGAAATAATAAATCTTCAACTCCGTTAGGTGTGAACGGTTCATATTTTGTTCTTAATAAATTTCCGTCTATTCTTACAACAGGAGGTAAACCTACAGAAATATGTAAGTCGCTTGCTCTAAATTGTACTATTTCTTTTAATAAATCATCTATTATCATACTAACCTCTTTTAACTTTGTGATGAAAACATGATACAGGTTTATTTTACTTTATACAAGTTTTTTGCTGTTTAATTTTTTTCCAAATATAATATATTGGAATTCCGGAGCCAATAATTATAAGTGTTTTAAGTGAATTCCCGAATTTATTTATTGTTATTGAATAGATTATAAAACTACCACTTAAGATAAAAAATATTCCATATAAACTGTTTACTTTTTTTATAATATTTTCTTTGTATCTATGACGATAAATAAATATTCCGATAGCCGTTAAAACATAAAAGATGAGTGCGGCATATATGACATAATCTAATAATTCACTGTAATTACCGCAGAATAATATAAATACACAAGACCAAATACATTGTAATATGAGTGAATTAACAGGAACTTTTGTTTTTCTGTTTATTATAGCAAGTCTTCTAAACAGTAATTTATCTTTTGCCATTTGATAATAAACCCTTGCACCTGTCATAATTAATCCGTTGGCACTTCCGCAGGCTGAGATTAAAATTATAATTGAAATAATTATTTTACCGATTACACCTGTTATATTTTGCATTAGAGCGACGGCTACTATATCTTCAGGTGCTGATTTTATTTGATCTAATGACATAGAACAAGTGTATAGAATATTTATCAAAAGATATAATACTATAACTGTTACAACACCCCAAAATAGAGATTTAGGAATATTTCTTTCCGGATTTTTAACTTCAGCAGAAATAAAAGTTATGTTATTCCAGGTAACCATTGCAAAAATTGCCCCAACGGTTGCAGTTGCTATTGTTTCTAAATAAGAGAATGAAAAGTTTGAAGAAGATATTGTATTTGTAAAATTTATATTTATCGTTTCATAATTAAATCCAAATAAAATGCCAAATAAAATAATTCCTACAATTGATAATACTTTTGTAATAGTGAATATATTTTGAGTAATTACTCCGTATTTTATTCCTCGTGAGTTAATAAAAGTAAGGATTATACAAATTATGAGAGCACAAACTTGTTGAGAAGAAACTTTTATTAAAGGTAGATCTAATAAATAATTATGAGAGCTGATTTGAGGAAAGAGGATACCGAAAAATTTACCCACTGCAATACAAACCGCAGCAATTGTTGCTGTTTGTATGACTAAAAGCAGCGACCATCCGTATAAAAATGCAATTAAATCATTATACATTTTTTTTAGGAAAATATATTGTCCTCCGTCATCTTTGATATTTAAAACAGGTTCCGCATATGCAATAGCTCCGGATAATGAAAATAATCCCGCTATTATCCATACAATAAGCAGAAACAAAGTATTATTTACTTGACGTGCAATATCTGCGGAAACAATAAAAATACCGCAGCCGATCATGGATCCGACTACTACGGATATAGAATCTTTTAAATTTAAAGTCCTTTTTAATTCACTGCTCATCTTTAAACCAAACTTTATTCATTTTAAAAATCAAGTTATGTCTTTTACAATAACTTTTTAATTCTATTTTGATATCCTTAAGCAGAATAAAAATAGCTATTAAATTAGGAGCAGCCATGACCAGATAAGTTGCATCGGTAAAATCTATAACACTTTTAATATTCATTGAAGAGCCTATTATTATAAATAAGCAAAAGATAAGTTGATATAATATAACACGTTTTTTACCTTCTCCTACCAAAAAAGTCCATGCTTTTTGTCCGTAATATGCCCATGAAAGTATTGTAGAGAGTGCAAATAATATTATGACTATAGCAAGTACGTAAGGGAAAAATGATATAACACTTTGAAATGCTGATGAAGTTAATTCAACACCTGATATTCCGTCATTATAATTTAGATATTCGCCGGTAAGAATTATAACAAAAGCTGTCATTGAACAAACAATAACGGTATCAAGAAAAGGTTCAATCATCGAAACAAAACCTTGCGAAACAGGTTCATTTGTTTTGACGGCGGCATATGCAATCGGCGAAGAACCTATACCAGCTTCATTTGATTGTATAGATCTTCTTAATCCTATTATAATAGAGCCTATTACGCCACCTGTAACAGCTTTAGGGAAGAATGCTTCATGAAATATTGTATAAATAGCATGCGGAATATTACTAAAATGTGTAATTATAATAATAATGCAAGCGAAAAGATAAATAATACACATAACAGGTACTACTTTAGAAGTAACATTAGCAATGCTTTTTATTCCTCCGACAACGACAAGACCAACTATAATGGCAACGCTTAAACCAAATAACCAGCTATGATTCATAAAAAAGCTGTTTTGTCCGCCTGTAATAACTATAAATTGTTGTGCAGCCTGATTTGTTTGGAGCATGCAACCGCCGCCTACAGTAGCAGGTACACAAGCTATTGCAAAGATATAAGCAAGAGTCTTTCCGAGTTTATGAAATCCTTTCTTAGCGAAGCCATGTTCAATGTAGAACATCGGGCCACCTGAAACAGAACCGTCTTTATTAAATTTTCTATATGTTAGAGATAAAGTTACCTCGCAAAACTTAAGGGCCATACCAAATATTGCTCCCATGCACATCCAAAACATGGCTCCGGGGCCGCCTATTGAAATAGCTATCGCTACACCGGCTATATTCCCTAATCCGATTGTTCCTGAAAGAGCAGTGGCTAAAGCTCCAAAGGAAGAAACTTCTCCTTGATGACCTTCTGTATCTTTTTTATGGAATATTTGATGCAATGAGTGTTTAAAACCCCAGATACCTATACATCTAAGGTAAAATGTACAAAATATGCTTGTTGCAATCATTAAGAGAATTAGAACGGGAACTTTAGCACCCAATATTGTAACTGGAGTAAAAATAAAAGAAGATAATGCATCAGAGAAAGGAGCGAAATATTTTTCTATTGTATCATCTACGCCCAGAGCACAGGCTGTTTGTATATTCAGAATTATTGTAAAGAGGGTTAAAAATAAAATACGCATTAGCATATTATACTCTCCTTTCCGTTCCACTCTCTGCCCATATTTAATTTAGTGTCGCAAATTTCGCTGTCTTGAAATTTGCTGTCTTGGGGCTTGTATTCGCTCGCTTTCGCTCGACTTCACCCTACGGAAAATTCGCTTCTTGAATTTTCCTCTCTTCGCTCGAGTGCTTAACTACACTTTGTTTGTCGTTCAGCTCGCCCTCATATTCTCGGGTTCGGTGCAGCGGCACCTTTATAGTTTGGTTTATTTATATTTGTCTTGTAATCCAACTTTAAACCGGCACACCCTACGGAAAATTCGCTTCTTGAATTTTCCTTTCTCTCGCTCGAGTGCTTCACTGCACTTCGTTTGTCGTTCAGCTCGCCCTCACATTCTCGGGTTCGCTCGCTTTCGCTCGACTCTACCCTACGGAAAATTCGCTCTCTTATTGCGAAATTTTTTCGGACAATCTTTTAAAAGGATAATAAAAATATGTCTAAAGTACAATAAAATACTAAATCCCTCTTACAAAGTGTTACAAAAGAAAAAAGCTATGATTTTATCATAGCTGTAGATTAGGGATATGTGTATCATCGTTATTTCCAAGGAATATAGGTTAATATTAGCAGTACAATGTATGATTTAAATCATACATAATTATGAATAAATTTTATATATGATTTGAAATAATCGTATAAAAGAAGTATGTACGAAATGAAAATATAAATGCTTGTTTCATTTCCAAAATTATTATTTTATGATATAAGTAAAATTGTTCGAGAAAATTTTGTAATAAAAAGCATTACAAGGTTAATTATTAAGCCCAATGGCGAAATTAGTCAGCTTGTTTGAGAACAGATATAAAATCCGAATAAAATTTTCAAGAGCTATATTAAATTAGAAAAAGGGAAACTATGAGTGCAAACGGTGTATTAACTCAAGCTCAAATGCTTATAGATAGTGAACAATATGATAATGCTTATGAAATGCTTAAAAAATCTTATGAAAAATATAAAGATGATGCGGACTATTTAGAAAAAATAGCACTTCTTGCAAAAACTATGGAAAAATCTGAAGAGGCTGCTAAGTATTGGGAAGAGTTAGTTGCAGTTGATCCTAATTCTATGGTTGCATATTCTGAACTTTTGGATATTTACCAAAATTCTGATAAATATAAATATTACATTACAAGAGCAAAATATAAAATTTTAAATGAAAGTGTTTCTCAAGCAATAGATGATTACAAAAAAGCTATAGATTCTACTCAAGAAGAAAGTGAGATAATCAATGCAAGATTTTTAAGAGCAAAATCTTATGAGTATTTGGGTAAAATACAAAGTGCCATTGATGATTATTATCGGATATTAGAATATAAGGATGACATGGCTATATTTTATAAACTTGCAGATTTATATATTGATCAAAATGATAGATTTTCTGCCGTTAATATTTTGGAAAGAGGGGTAAAAGCATTCCCTGATGTAGTTGAATTGAATGAGTATCTTTCTAAATTGTACATGCAAGAAGGCTTATATGATAAGGCTTTAGTTTATGCTAAGAGTTTATATTCCAAAGCTAAAATTTATTTAATGAAAGGTGAAAATGATAAGGCTCTTGAACTGTTAAATACCGTCGAAGATAAAATGAATGCTAATTATCCGGCTTTAATGGCTGAGTATTATTTTAACTTAAATGATTACGATAAATGTCTTGAATATATTGAACAATTTAAAAAAATCGCACCTCAGAATCCATTAGTCTTTCAAATGTTAGCAATGGTATGTGATTCAAAAGATGATGAGTACGGTTATCATTACAATATGGGCAGATGTTATTCATATAAACAAGAATGGGAGCTGGCATTATCAGAATATTTAAATGCACATAAAGTAGATCCGACTCGTAGTGAAGCTGTAAAGGAAATTATTAAAGTTAATCAAACTTTAGGTGATAAAACAAGTATGATGGAGTTTTATGAAAAGTTATACAACCAAGAACCAAATAATCCTATTGCATTAAAAGGATTGGGCGATATCTATTTTGATATGTATGAGTTTAAAAATGCTCTTGAATACTATGAAAAGTTATTAAAAGTTGGCAGTGTTAACTATGAAGTGTTTAAACAAATAGGTTTTTGCCATGAAAAATTAAAAGATTTATCAAGTGCAAAAGATGCATATGAAAAGTATCTTGCACAAGCTCCGTTATCTGCCGATACTGAAAAATTAAAAGAAAAAGTATCAAAAATGAATACTTCTTCTTCTGTTTCGAGTGATGAGGGATTTATTGATAAAATTATGAAACTTTTCGGTAAATAAGTTTTAATCCTAAGTATATAAATATTGCTGATAATACTACAATGATAAATATTGCAAGAGCGTTATCGGAATATAATTTTACTCTTGCAAAATATGGCATTGCACCTATAATAAGTGCTAAAGTCGTTAATCCGAATGCAAAACCTTCTCTGCCTTTTTGCATATTCGCTATTGCACTGAGAGTTACGGGCATGGTGTAGTTAAAGAAATAAATTCCTACAATGTATAAGATAGGGTTATTAATTCCGAAAGCAATTAAGGGAGATGATATAATAAGTGCGGTAACGGTAATTTTCAGCCATCCGAATTTATCCGCAATAATTCCGCCCGTCATTTTACCCAGAACCACCGCTAAAGTAAGCATAAATAAAAGGTTTAAATTTTCTTTCCACGGCAGAATTATGCTTAAACCTATAAAAGATCTTATTGCGATTGCTAAAAGCAAAAGATTTAATATAATAAAGAATTTGTTATATTGTACTTCCCTATATTTATTTTGAGGAATTTCTTTATATTTATTAATCAAAATTAAAATGGCACAGAAAAGTAGTATTATTGCACAATATTCTGACCGTATAAGATTTTTAAATGCTAAAACTCCTAAAAATAAACCCATTGCACCTGGGGCTACATAAATACCAGGTATTGAAGCTTTGTTATCGGAAAGTTTAAGGCATATTATACCGCCTCCTACATGGAACATGGCATTACCTATGCCCGATAAAATAACGGCAATAAGTGAAAATTTCCACAATATTGCACCCATAGCGGTTAAAATACATCCCATAAAAGCACATATATGAGGCTTTTTATTCTTATCAAAAATATCTCCGAAAAAACTCTGTAAGCCAAATGCAAGTATGTTATAAAGTACAATCAAAAAAAACATAAATACTTCATCAAATTCATTATATCTTATTCCCGAAAGTACACTTATAACACACGCCATATCGATAAACATGTGAAAAACGGAATATAAAACAACGGTTTTAATTTTGTTTATCATCATTATTCCTCTTAATTTCACGTCTTATTGACCTAAATGCCAAGAATATCAACCATATCAGAAAAATTAATGAGGCATATAAAATATTTGTTTTTGCTGTTTCCATTTTGTTTTTTTGTTTTGTATCATAATTTATATCCGCATAAGCAACATTGGTATTTTTTAATTCTGATTTTGCGTTTTCCTGTTGTTTTATTTCTTTTTTCGGCTCATTTTTTTGTTCTTGCAGCCATTCTTTATGTTTTTTTAATCGTTCTTCTTTTCCTCTTTTTTCTGCCTCAAAATTGCGAACTCTAACAAAAGCAATGCCGTTATGAAAATTACTTGCAGTTACATATTTAGGTGGGATAACTGTTTTCCCTGTCTTATCAATATAACCGTATGAATCATCTCCAAAATCGATACAAGCGAGTCCTTCCGAAAACGAACACGGGTAATATCCTTTAAATTTAAAAGCAATTTTACCTTCTTTATTAATATACCCAAATTTCCCTTTGTCTAATTCTACAGGGGCAAGTCCTTCATGAAATTCACTTGTGGTGTTACATCGACGTATCTGAAAATATAAATTCCCTCTGTTAACATAACATAATGCACTAAAAAATTGAGGCTTAATAACCCAATTTTCATTTTTATCAATAAACCCTAATTTATTATCTTTAACGGCTCCCGCAAGACCTTCACTAAAATTCAAAACTAAATCATACTTTGGCTCTATAACCCAATTACCTTTTTCATTTATTATTCCCCATTTATCGTCTTTTGTTCTTACAGCAGCCGTACCGTTTCTAAAATTCCAATCGCCCTCCCGAAATTGCGGTTCTATTATTGTATTGCCTTTTTCATCTCTATAACCGATTTTACCGTTATTATCATAAAATCGTACTATTGACCTTTCGTTTTGGGCTTGTTTTTTGAAATATGATTGATAAATTGCTTCTGCCTGTTTTTCGGGTACTTTTTTCCCTGTTTTATTTATGTACATTTCCCTACTATAATATACCGCATCTGATATAATATCCGCACTTGTTGTTTGTATTGATATAATTAACGTTAAAATACATAAGACTATTAACTTTTTCATATTTATATCTCCATAATTATTAATCCGATTAAGAAAGAAACAGCATTCATAAAAAAAGACAACTTGAAAAACGGCAGTTTAAACTCTTTTAAAGTATATTTTAAAAACAAATATTCAAATAAAATCACTATAAATTCACAAAATAAAATGTATAAAAACCCGTAATCTCCCATTTTGTCCATAGTTTTTAATAACGTAAAATTTAAAACAGGATTAGAAATTACATTTGCAATAAGTGCAAATAAATAAACTTTTTTATCCTTTATTCCGACAAGGCGAATTAGTGCTAATTCAATTATTACAGTATAAATTAATGCTTTTAAATATAACATTCTTCGCCCTCAATGTGGATAAGTAAATTATACCCCCCCCCCATAAAAAAACAACAAGTGTAAAATAATAAAATTTGTCCGAGTAAATTTTTACGATAAGCCGAAGGTGTGAGTAAAAATTTGCGAGTGGCGTATTGAAAAGGTGAG
>CANPZN010000061.1 GCA_947588785.1 Candidatus Gastranaerophilales bacterium | reverse complement strand
TTAAAAAATTCTTCTATAGTAATTTCCAACGCAGAAATTATTTTATATATATTAGTATATTTTATATTTCTTTCGCCTCGTTCCACCATTCCAATAAAGTTCGTGGAAACTCCTGCCAGCTCGGCTAATTGTGCTTGAGTTAAATTAGCTGTTTTCCTTTTTTCTTTAAGTCTTTGACCAAGTTGTCTTAGGATTTCTTTATTTTCCATATAGCTATTGTATTTTCTTAAATATCTTTTAATAATTCATTAATATCAATCAAAAGAACTTTTGCAATATTATAGACCAAAAATATTGAAGGAGTTTGAAGTCCCCTTTCTATTAAACTAATGGTACTCTCACTACTTCCAACTAATTCCGCTAACTGAAATTGAGTTAAATTTTTCCTATTTCTTTCGGCTTTAATATTCAAGCCTAAAGTTTTATTTTTTGTATCTTTCATAAAAATATTATTAATAATTGACAGACCACGAACAAGAGATTAAACTTTCTATTTAAAAGTTGTTAACTACTAAAAATACGGAAGGAGGTATTATTTATTTTTACAAATAATGTTATAAATATCGTTTAATTTTTGATTTATTTGAGAAATTTCATCAAGTGTTTCAGGTGTATATTTCTGATTCGGTTTTAAAAAGAGAACATAAGGTTCAATGTTAAAAAATTTACAAATTTTTTCTAATAAAATACGAGTTACAAAAGTTCTACCGTTTTCAATCCTATTAATTGTTTGATAAGTTTGTAAATTTAAAGATTCAGCAAGTTGCTCTTGAGTCAAATTTTTATTTTCTCTCAAATTTTTTAAATTATTTCCGAATATTTTTCTAACATCAAAAGTTTTATCCATATTAGATATAATATGGTTTTTTTAAAAAATTTAGTATAGCAAATTGTGCTATAATATATCTGGTAATGTTTTATATAATAGTTAAAGTATGAAAAAGATTTAGAAGTATAAAAAGAAAAGGAGTAAAACATGAAAAAACTTTTAAATCTTGAAAAAGAAAATTTGCAACTCAAAATCAGAAGAGATATTTTTAAGCTCTCGGCGTCGATGCCTGAAAATCTTAGATTTTTTTGTATTACCTTTAAACAAAATGATCAAAATGCACTTACACAGTTAAGGTACGATATTGAAAATGATGTTGAACTTTTATTCTTTATTATGCAAGCTGAAAAAAATATAAAAACTGCTTCTTGCAAAATAAAGAATACATTTATTCTCTTCTTTCACCCGATGAGGTTTATTTAATAAATGCTAAAACTATTGCCGATTATACAAAATTACATATTTTGGAATTTCTTTATATTGCCGTGAATTTTATAGATGACGCATTTCCTGTAATTATTTCACATTCACTAAACCGAGAGGAAAAGAATTTAATAAAATTTCTTTTATATAAAGGGAATGAAATTGACTATTTGAAGCAAAATTATATATCAGAGGAAAAATTAAATATTTTAATTAAGAGTATTTGCAAAACTTTTAATTGCAATAATATAAATACTGCATTAAATCTTGCCTTAATCAAAATATATTTAAAAAAGAAAAATGAATATTTTTTAAATACAATTAAAAATTATTCACCATTCTTATTCAATCATGCATCACAACAACTTTAATTTTTCTTAGAGTGAAATTGAGCGGAAACAAGTGGATTTATAAATTTTTATAAAAGTTATGTGTGTGGGGCGAAGTGTTTCACTACAGTTTACATATTTAATCTAATGTCGCAACCGTAAAGTTGCTCACCATTTAAAAATACCACCACTTAATTTAAGAATATCACATCTTATCTTTCTTTGTTTCCGCATTCTCTTTTTCAATTAATGTCTTTAGAATTCTGCCACCTATATATATACTCGTTCCGATCGCTATAACCGCACCGGCACTGCCCATAAATGATATCACTATTGCTGCTGCTAATGCCGCAGATATCATACCTATTTGAAATGATGTTGATGCTTTACTTTGTAATGCTGCTTCTTGTCTTGCTATTGCACTTGGATCCGGTTTTACTTCTTTTACCAGTTGATCTTGTGTCATGTTATTCATTGATGTAAACGTTGGTGCTTGCTTTACTATATTCGTTTCAAATATTTTCGGTGCTAATGATTCTATTTTCGCTATTTGCCTTTTAACTTCAAAAATATCTTTCGTTAACTGTTTATCTAATACAACACGATCAGAACCTCTCCTATCTATTCCGGAACGCCTCTCTACGGCAACAGGAATATTTTGCTGCCTTCTGTCTTTCCCGGGTTGGTACTGAGGATACAATCTCGTTATTTGATACATAATTACTTCTTTCTATGTCAGAGCCACACTCATTTAATTTTGATCTTTGTCTTTACAATTTCTTTTTATCTTAAGTTTCTTAATTTCTTTTTTTGCTATATTCTTTATTTTTTGTAAATATTTCTTAAAGTTCTTTATCTATTTAACAATTTTTATTTTTCTATTATTTTATTTTTTATATACTTTACAATAATAAATTATTATGAAAATTTCAAGTAACAATATTCCAAATATCATAAATAAAAAATCTTCAGTGAATTCTTCTGATTCTTCTAATCAGAAAACACAATCTTTTTCCGCTAGTTTGCTTCCGGCTAATAATGTCAATGGGATTTCAGCTATTAATTCATCAACTCCTATGCCTTATACAAAAATAGGAGAAATTGAACTCCCTAATTTTAAAGATAAAGCCTCCGTTTTTAAACTGGCTAACGGACAAAAAATTATTATTCAGCCTCAAAAAGGTTCTACTATTATTAATACTACTTATAATGTAGGCGGATTTAATGAACCTATTGATTATGAAGGTATCAGCCATTTCATTGAACATAATTTATTTAATGGCAGTAAAAATCTTGCACCAAAAGAATATGACAAACATGTTTACAACATGGGGGCTGAAACTAATGCTTCCACCGGCTATAATGCCACTAATTATTATATTAGATTTCAGTTACTAAATGATAATTCACTTGAAGAAGCTATTAAATTAAATGCTTTGCAAACTCAATATCCTACTTTCCCTATTGAACAGTTGGAAAAAGAAAAAGAACCTGTTAAATCCGAAATAGATGTCTACAAAGATCTACCTCTGAATTGTGCTAATTCGATCGTTCTTAAAAATTTATATAATCTTCCTTTTCAGGGTGAAAATTTAATTATAGGCTCAAAAAATAATATTAATTCTTTCTCCAGAGAACAAGTTCTTGATTATTTTAATACTTGGTATACTCCGGATAATGCTGTTACAGTTATCAATGGCGATGTGGATGTAGATGAAACAATTAAACTTGTTTCCAAATATTTTAACAAAAAAAGTGATTATTCCCATATTAACAAACGACAATCTATTTCCTTAAAACCTATAAATCACCCTATCAGAGCAGATATTATTTCTCCAAATTCCGAAAGTGCTAACATCTCTTTAGGCTTCCCTATTGACCCTAACATCTCTAACGTTGAAGAGGATAATTTAAATCTCCTGATAGATTTAATCTCATCTAAAAATTCAAACTTATCACAATTATTAAAATATATCGGTTTAAATGACAATTTTTCCATCACTATGGAAAATCTGGAAAATAAACCTAATAGTGCTAAAATCTTATATTTAAATTGTACTATGCCTGAATATATGGTTGAACCGGTTCTAAATCTTTTTTATGAAGAACTAAATAAATTATCTTGTATTCCTCCTTCTGATTCTGAATTAAATAATGTAAAACAAAACAAACTTTCAGATTTTCATACTATTGCTACATCTGATTTCGCTACTAATAATATTTTAACTCAGATAGGAATGAAAAATGATTATAATTTGTTAAATAATACTATCTCAAATGTTATTAGTACTACGCCTTTGGATATTTCTCAAACCGCAAAAAAATTTTTTGATTTTAATAAAATTTCGATTTGTGTTGCTCACTCTAAATCTGCTTCCGCTCAGGAAATTCAAAATAATTATTCTGAGCTACATAAGTCAAATGTATCTTTCGGAAGATCTAATCCTTTAAATTCTATCTGCGAAGAAATTAATAAATGCAAACAATTTAAGTTACCTAATAACATTCAAACTACAATTACCGACGCAATGCCTTTTGATAAATCTGTTATTAATTTGAATATTAAATCAGATCAATTGGATTCTTATTCAAAACCAGCTTTGTTAATTTTAGCTCAAATGCTTACAGATACTCATTCTCAAAATGTTTTTAATATGACTGCAAACAATTCATCTACTAATAATATTGAGTTCTTTGCTAATAACAAAGGTATAAATATTGAAACTCAATTTTATGATGATAATTTGACCAACACAATTAGAATCCTTAAAGAAACTTTATTGAATCCTAATTTCTCTCAAGATAAATTTAATAAAATAAAAGAAAATGTAAAAAATAATATTCAAACGTCTGATCCGTCCCCTTACAACAAAATTTATGAAGAAATATTCGACAATATTAACTATTACGGATCTAAAGAACAATATTTACAAGAAATCGACAACTTAACTTTAAATGATATTAAATCTTTATACTCTCATTTACTTTCAAGTTGTTATGTTTCTTCTACACTCACTGCTCCAATTTCACAAAAACCTTATCTTCAAGATATTTTTAATAATGAACTTTCATCATTCCCTATGTTTAATCCCTATAATATCTCTCAAAAAGATACTTACACTCCTATTAAAACACCTAAAACATTCACAATTGCAAATGAAAATAATCAGGCTAATATAGTTCAAGCATACAAATATAAAAATTCTTCCAATATTCAAGACGCTGTAAAAATTCTCTTGTTAAATAATATACTTGGAAATGGAATGAGTTCAAGACTTTTTACTGATTTAAGAGAACACCAAAAACTCGCTTATAGCGTAGGTTCATCTATTAATAAATCTTATAATACCGGGGCTTTTTTACTATTCATTAATACTACTACTGACAGCCCTGATCCGAAAGAAGGTTCACCTGAAAATGCAATTAAAGCTCTTGATGGGTTTAACAATAACGTCAACAGGCTAAAAACTGAACTCGTTTCTAAAGAAGAATTAGACAGAGCAAAAAATCTTTTAAAAACTGATATCCTTAATTCCTACAACAATAATTTAAATATCAATGAAAGTATTAATCTTGCAACACAAAATGCATATGGTTTAAATCTTGATAAATTAATGTTTGAATATATTGATCAAGTGAATGAAGAAGATATAAAATCAGCTGCAAATTTTGTGTTTGCAAATCCGCCTATTACTTCTATTGTTGCCAGTCAAAAAACTTTAGATTTTTTACAAAATAAAAATGAAGGTCTTACTTAAAACCTCCATTTTATTTGATTAATTTAATCTACTATCGCAACCTTGTGCTTGCTGTTTTAAAATTTGTTGTCTTGCGGCTTGTCATTCGCTCGCTTTCCTCGTCAATTATTCTCTTATTTTTTTAAGAAATCAGGAATATCTAATATATTAGCCGCAAAATCATTTGCTGCCTTTTGATTCATTTTCGGTGAAGGAGTGTTATTAAAATTATTCCCATTACCAAACAGATCAAGAGCATTTAGTGATGGCTTAGCCTCTTGCTCTTGCTGATTAAATTTTTCTACTTCATTTTTCTTTAACTCAAATCCCGTAGCTATTACGGTAATCTGGATCTCACCTTGAATTTTATCATCGATTACAGCACCGAAATGGAATGTTGCATCTTCAGATACTGCTTCACTTATTACATTTGCCGCATCGTTTACTTCAAATAATGTCATGTCCGGGCCGCCGGTTACATTCATTATTATACCTGATGCACCATTTATTGATGTTTCTAATAACGGTGAATTTACTGCTGATTTTGCTGCTTCTAATGCTCTGCCTTCTCCTTTGCCTAATCCTATACCCATTAAAGCTGAACCTGATGATTCCATTACGCTTCTTACATCGGCAAAATCTACATTTACTAATCCGGGTACAGTTATTATATCTGATATACCTTGTACACCTCTTAGTAATACTTCATCTACTACTTGGAATGCTTCTCTTAATGTTGTTCTTCTATCTACTACTTCCAATAATTTATCGTTTGGTATTACTATTAATGCATCTACTGTTTCTTTTAACTTTTCAAGTCCTTGAAGGGCTTGATTCATTCTTTTTTTACCTTCAAAGCCAAACGGTTTTGTTACTACACCAATTGTTAATGCTCCAAGCTCTTTGGCTATTCTTGCTACAACAGGTGCGGCACCGGTTCCGGTTCCACCTCCCATACCGGCAGTTACGAATACCATATCGGCTTTTCCTATTGCATTTACTATTTCATCTCTTGTTTCTTCTGCTGACTTCTCTCCTTTTTCCGGATTACCGCCTGCTCCTAAACCGTTTGTTAATTTGCTTCCTATTCTGATTTTATTTTCGGCTAATGATTCTTCTAATACTTGGACATCTGTATTCATAGCCCAGAATTCAACTCCGGATAAGCCGGATTTTATCATCCTATTTACGGCATTTCCACCGCCGCCTCCTACACCTATTACCTTTATATCGGCTGGTGTTCCACCTGTCTTCTGCGGTGTTGAATTATTATTATCTTTTTTTCCAAATATATCCGGCACAAAATTTTCCACGTTCGTCCTCTTTTTCTATTATACTTGACTTTCATGTGTTTTAATTTATTTTGCCAATCACTCTTTCGATCTAATTGATGTTGTACCCTATTTATTCCTTTTTCCTTTGTTGATACACGAGTACCCACCTTTTAAAATCGCCTTTTAAAAATTTTACTTTCTCTATCTTAAAATTTTTTTGGCAACATTAAACAACTAATTACATAGTATTGTAAATCTTTTAAATAGTAAAGAAAAAAACTTTGAAATATTATAGAAAATTAATATATGTTTATTTTTTTTAATTTTTCCTTTTCTTTTCTATCTTATTCTATTCGCTTTCCCTATTATATTTGCGGCTTCTATCAAATTCTTTGCTATATTATTGTATACTTCTTGATTTTCTCCGTATGGTACTGCCGTATTCATTAATTCATCTACATCTTGATTAATATTACTTAATGTTTCCAATGTCTTTTTTATTTCTTTCTCTTTTCTTCTCAGAAAAAAATAATTTATTATTGGCGTTTCTTCAACTATTTTTATACACTTTTCTTGAATATCTTTTACTATATCCCTTTTTTCCATAAAAAAATTTTCGCTTTTCGCTGTATCTTTATTACTGTAATCTAATTCTTCTTCTGGTAGATAATCTGTATCTATTGTATTTAATCTTTTATTTTTTCTTCTCCGTTTCACAGGATTCGTTATTGCCTTTATATTCTCTTGTTTGGCTGTTTCCTGCATAAAAAAATTATTACCACTTATTTGGTTCTCTTTTTCTATATATACTCCTATATTATTCCCTGTATTTTTTGAGTAAAAATTTACAGGTTGATTATAACTATTTGAAAAAATTTCCATATAACTTCCCTATTATCTATTATAATCTTTACATAACCATTTTTTACCGTATAAATGTATGAATTAATATTTTTGTATATATATTTATTATTTTTTTTATTATCCTATTTTTACAGCTTAATGAATAATATAATATTTTATTCATATACCTAAATCTTTTTATCCCATATTTCGCTATATATAAAAAATCATATTGAATTAAAACCGGTTCATAAGCATTCTTTAAATATATCCAAATATTCTTTTATTTTTAAAGTATTTGACAATAACCATTTATCGAATGCAGCATTTAAATTTATATATTCACAATCCACACCATTATTCTCTAATGTTGAAATTAAGGATGGAATCCCAGGTATTGGCATTATATTAATATATTCATTAACCGGTGTTATAAATATATATTTCATTCTGTTAATCTCATAAAAAATTGTTCTCTTTGTATGCTAATTTTGGAGTGGCGTTTTTTTAGGGGAGCAACTTTACGGCTCAGATAAGCGAAATTTCCGTAGGGTGGAGTCTAGCAA
Organism: Candidatus Gastranaerophilales bacterium; assembly: GCA_947588785.1. GTDB lineage: Bacteria > Cyanobacteriota > Vampirovibrionia > Gastranaerophilales > Gastranaerophilaceae > Avigastranaerophilus. The sequence goes on along the minus strand of CANPZN010000061.1, from coordinate 4,160 downwards.
TAGCGAGCCCCAAGAATATGAGGACGAGCTGAACGACAAACGAAATGCAGTTAAGCACTCGTCCGAAAAAAGGAAAATTCAAGGTAGCAAGCTCAAGGTTCCGACATTGGTTTAAATAAACTGATTTCTTTTAATTCCGGATATTTTTCGCTTAACCAAGTAATTTCATCTTCCGATAAATTAGTATCTTTTATTGATTTGATCATATTTTCATAATATTCCGACTTAAATTCTTCTTTTATCTTACTGTAATAATACAATAAATTATGAATTTTATAATCCAGAAAATCTTTTCTTAATACATTATATGTATTTGTTTCTTTCATTAAATTTTCAACAATATTAAATATTTCAATATGATCAATCAATCTGTTATTATTATCTGTTAATACTGACCCTTCCCTATTATATCTGTATACATATAATTTCTCTTTTATAAAATACATACGCTCCGCTGTTAACAAAGTCCCAAAAATAACTTTATGATCTTCAAAATCCAAGCCTTCCGCAAACTCTATTTTATTTTTATCAAATAATTCCTTCGTATATAATTTATTCCATACACACATCGGATAACTGAATGGAGATAAATCCCTCCAATTAAATACTCTATCATCTATTATTTTCTCAAAATTTTCATCACAAAAATATGGAAATGCTGCATTTACCGCATTCTTCTCATCATATCCGTCGGGCATGCACATCGCTATTTCCAAGTTCTTTTCTTTTATCAGCCCATATAATCTCTCATACATATTCGGTTTTACCCAATCATCGGGATCTACGAAACCTATACATTCGCCTCTTGCTATTCTTAGACCATCATTCCTTGCCGCTCCAGTTCCTCCGTTTTCTTTATGAATTACCTTTATTCTGTTATCTTTTTCTTTATACTCCTCTAATATTTCAAAACAATCATCCGTTGATCCGTCATTTACACATATTATTTCTATATCTTTTAATGTTTGATTTATTAAACTGTCCAGTGACTCTCTTAAATATTTCCCTACATTATATATCGGTAATATTACTGAAACTTTTGGTCTTGATGTTTTGTCATTTGAAATTATTACTTCTTCAATATTTTGTTTCTGTTCTGTATTTAATCCACTATCGCAATCACTACATTGCTCATCTTCTATTCTTATATTTTTTTCAGGTTTATTTTCTTTAATTTTTATCTTTTTTACTTTTTTTACTATTTCCCCTTTTAATCTTTTTAAACGATTAAAAGGTTTTAATGCATTTTCATAATATTCTTTTTGATCTATTATATGCTGACTTAAAAGTTCTTCTTGGACTTTATATTTTTCCTCGTTCGCAGACAGCATTTCCTCATATCCTTGTTTTAATTTTGTCATTTCTTCTTCAAAATGCTTAACATGCCACTCTTCTGTCTGCTTTTGTCTATTTTCTATTTCTTTTTCATAAAACTTCTTTAATGATTCTATTTCTCCTAAAAAATACTTTTTTTGTTCTTCAAGGTCTTTTACATTTTTTACATCATAAAATTCTTTTTGAAGTCTTAATTCTTCAAGTTTCTTATTCTCCAGTTCTATTTTTAGTTTCTCTTTTTCATACTCCAATTTAGATTTTAAAAGTTCTATTTCACTTTCAAAATATCTCTTTTGTGATGCTATTGAATCTTGATATTGTCTTTCTAGCCTTATATATTTTTCTTCATTATCACTCATTATTTTTCCTAATTCTTTTTGAATAGTTTTTTTGTTTTATTTTCCAATTGCATTAATTGTTTTTGTATTTTTATATTCATTTTAACTAATAAAAAATTATTTTCATAATATTCTTTTTGCATTTTTAATGCTTCTTTATAATGATTCTTTTGTTCTTCTAATTTCCATTTATATTCCGCTGTTAACTTATTTTCCTGCTCCCTTAATGATTCCTGCTGCCATCTCTTCAGCACTTGTTCTTGTTCTTTCATCTTTTCATACATCTTTTCTATTTCTTCATTTTTCTTTTTCTCCAAATACTCATATTGTTCATATAATTTTATCTTTACTTCATCTTCTTTTTCCTTCTCATATTGATTTTTCCAATATTGAATATTTTCTTCGTGTTCTTTTTCTTTTTTTTCTTTATATTCTTTCCAAAACTTATTTATATCTTTTATTGCAAGATTTCTTTCATGTTGTGCTAATTTCACTTTTTTATTTGCATTTTTATATTTTTCTATTAGAAATTTCCAAAAATCAAAATAATGATTCTTTATTATACTGCAATACTCTTCAAAACAATAACAGCATGCCAATTTATATATATCATCACCTTCTAAGTTAAAACTTTGAAATAATTTCTTCATCATATAAAAATATTCTTTATAATATTTCTCTTCCAATAGCGTATAACGATGAAATATATCATCTACTATCCAGCTTAGTATTTCCACTTCTTTTTCTTTATAAAAATCTGCTTGCTTCAATTTATTATATGTCAATGACACCATTGGTATTCTGTCATATATTTTCTTATCAGAATTCTGCATCGTTGAAAATTTCCGATTCTGTCTATAATGATATAAACTTTCCCATACTATATTTATTCTTTTTGCTTTTAAATACGTACCAAAAAAAAATGGCAAGTCTTCATATATGAACCCTTCAGGAAATTTTTCTCCGGTCAACTCAAGATATTCCCGTCTATAAATTTTATTCCATAATACTACATTTATATTTAATATCTCATTCTTTGTTTCATTTGGACAAAAAACATTATCTTTGAATTTTTCAAGATTTTTCAGATCATAATAATCCGTATGAATCACTTCTCCTGTTTTATCATCATATAATTGTGTTTGGCACATTGTTATATCTGTTTGAAATTCTTTCGCCCGGTTATACATTTTTTCAAACATATCAAGTTCTGCCCAATCATCCGCATCTACGAATCCTACATATTCTCCGCTCGCTATTGTTAGCCCTATATTTCTTGCATAAGCCTGACCGGATGGTTCGTTTGTATTTAACGTTAATATTCTTTTATCTTCTTTTGCAAATTCTTTTACTATTTCTTCGGAATTATCTGTTGATGAGTCATTTATGCATATTATTTCTATATCTTTTAATGTTTGATTCACTACTGATGATAAACATTTTGACAGATAATTTTCTACATTTCTGTATGGAATTATTATTGAAAGTTTACTCATCGTGATGAAATCTCTCCAATTCTGAATATCTAAATGTAAAATTAAATTTTATCTTTTTTAAAATACTTATATAAATTTTATCATTTAAGTAATAAATATCAAAGATTTTTGGGTTCTTTTTTATTTTGATAATTTTATCATGATACTTTAGTGTATAATACCCTTCTATATGATATAGAAATTCCATCATTTTGTACATTGATTTTATTGTATATTTTGTTTTTAAATAATTTATGTTACCCCCTTTTACCAACGCGTCAAAAAGAGTATAATTATATAAAAATCTTCCTCTTGCCATTGTCGGCGGAAACTTTTCATAATCTGTTAAAATACTTTCTTTTCTTATTTTTTCAACATATTCTCTTTTATATTTTGGATTTATATTATCCAATCTTGATATAAAATCTTCCACTTTCTTTTTGAAAAATATATATTTTACATCTTCATAATCCGGTATATCTTTTATTTTCTCATACATCAAATTAACTACATCTACTATATCCAGAAATTGCCTTCCGCCTTTTTGTACTATCGAACCTATTCTGTTTATTCTATAAAAATATAAAAACTCTCTTACTATTGATACTCTTTGAGTTTTGAAAAATATTGAAAAGAAAAACGGGCCGTCTTCAAATATCAAGCCGTCCGGATATTCTGCACCGCATGCATCTACAAAGCTCTTTCTGTATAATTTATTCCACGCCATTACACATACATCCATTAAAAACGGCTTGGTATCTTTATATGAAAATGCTCGATTATCAAAACTTTCATCAAAGAAGCCTAATGTATAATACTTATTTGTATCATCATATTGTTGTTTCTTTTCATCATATTGATGTACGGCACATATTGTTATATCTGCTTCATTTTGGGTTATACTTTTATACATTTTTTCAAGCATTGTTTTATCGATCCAATCATCTGAATCAATAAACGCATAATAATCTCCTGTCGCTACTTTCATTCCTGCATTTCTTGCTGATGACAG